>PLOF01000089.1 GCA_003142035.1 Candidatus Dormiibacterota bacterium | reverse complement strand
CGCGGCGTACTTGGCGAAGGCGCCGGTCCGGTAGCGGGGCTGGGGAGCGATCCAGTTGCTGAGCCGAGCGGCGATCTCCGCCTCGGGAAGCTCGACGGACAGCTCGCGGGTCGCGACATCGATGCGCACCATGTCGCCGTCGCGGAGCGCCGCCAGCGGGCCCCCGAGGGCGGCCTCGGGCACCACGTGGGCGACCATGAAGCCGTGGGTGGCACCCGAGAAGCGCCCATCGGTGACCAGGGCCACGTCGTCGTCGAGGCCCGCACCGGCGAGCGCGCCGGTCACCGAGAGCATCTCCTGCATCCCCGGTCCGCCGACCGGGCCCTCATAGCGGATGACCACCACATCGCCGGCCTGGACCTTCCCCTCCCGCACCCCGGCGAACGCCTGGTTCTCCGAGTCGAAGACCCGGGCGGGCCCGCGATGGGTGGTCCTGTCGTGGCCGGACAGCTTGATGACGCAGCCTTCGGGCGCCAGGTTGCCACGCAGGATCGCGATCCCGCCATGGGACCTGACCGGGTGGTCGGCGGGGCGGAAGACCTCCTGCCCCGGGGTCTCGTGGGCACCGGCGGCGATCTCCGCCAGGGTGCGACCCTCGACGTTGCGGGCCTCCCCGTGGAGGAGACCGAGGCTGAGCAGGCGCTGCATCAGGACGGCCAGCCCGCCGGCACGGTGGATGTCGGTGGCGACGAACCGTCCCCCCGGGCGGAGGTCGGCCAGGATCGGGGTCCGGGCGCAGATCGCCTGGAAGTCCTCGATGTCGAGCGGTACCTCGGCCTCGGCGGCGATGGCGAGGAGGTGGAGCACCGCGTTGGTGGACCCACCGGTGGCGGAGAAGTAGGCGATGGCGTTCTCGAGCGCCTCGCGGGTGACGATCGAGCGGGGCCGGACGTCCTCGGCCACCAGCTTGACCGCCAGGCGCCCAGCTGCCTCGGCGACCGCAGCCTTGTCGGCGTGGAGCGCGGGCACCCCGTTGGCTCCAGCCGGGCTGAGGCCAAGGAACTCGAGGGCACCGCTCATGGTGTTGGCGGTGTACTGGCCGCCGCAGGCACCCGCCCCGGGGCAGGCCGCCTCCTCCACCGCCCGCAGCTCCTTGTCGTCGATCTTGCCGGCGTTGAAGGAGCCGATGGCCTCAAAGACGTCCTGGACGGTGAGGTCGTGACGCTCGCGGAGCCGCCCGGGGGCGATGGTGCCCCCGTAGAGGACCAGACCCGGGAGGTCCATCCGGCAGAGCGCCATCGCGGCGGCCGGGATCGTCTTGTCGCAGCCGACGATGAGGACCACGCCGTCGAAGCAGTGGCCCCGGGTCACCAACTCGATGGAATCGGCGATCACCTCGCGCGAGACGAGCGAGGCCTTCATCCCCTCGGTGCCCATCGAGACGCCGTCGCTGACGGCGATCGTGTTGAACTCCATCGGGGTCCCACCGGCTGCGCGGATGCCGGCCTTGACCCGTTCGGCGAGCACCCGGTGATTCCAGTTGCAGGGCATGGTCTCGATCCACGAGTGACCGACGCCGATGATCGGACGCTCCAGGTCCTCGCGGCTGAAGCCGATGGCGTGGAGCATCGCCCGGGCGGCGGCGCGGTCGGGGCCGTGGAGCATCACGGCGCTCTTGCGGGTGTGTTCGTTCTGGGTCATGGGCCGCAAGGATACGCTGTGGCCGGATCGTGACCCCGGCTCGGTTGACGCGGCAACCAGCCGCAGGGTATGCTCCCCGATCACGATGACCTACGCCGCCGCCCTGGTACTGCTGCTGGGCCTGCTCCTGATTAGGAGCGGGGCTTCCAGGCTTCAGGCCGGGTCGGTGCACACGTAAGCCACCAGAACCAGACCGGAACCAGCCGAAGGGGCCCCCTCCCAAGAGGGGGCCCCTTCTTTTGTTTCCGGACCCGAGCAGGAGGCATCGCGATGAGCGCCCACGAGAGCGAGCAGGAGGCAGAGGGATGACCAGCAACGGACAGGGACCGAGCCCGCGGCCGCGGGACGGCGAGCCGCGCCGGCGCGCGCGAGGAGCTGACGCGCGCCGTCACGAGAGGCACCTGCCGTGGGGCGTCCCGCTCGCCATCGCCTCGCCCCCGGCAGCGTGGCAGCGCGACGACGCCGGCGCCGACTTCGTCCTCCAGGCCATGCAGCGGGCGTTCCAGTGATCGGCGCCCACCCACAGCCCGACTCCGCCCCGGCCCCGCCGCTCGAGACGCCGGCGACCGCGCCCCCACGACGGATGACCGGTGCGCAGATCTGCCTCGAATCGCTCCTGCGCGAGGGCGTCGACACCATCTTCGGCTACCCGGGAGGCGCCAACCTCTACCTCTACCGCTGGCTCCCCGACTATCCGAATCTCCATCACATCCTGGTCCGCCACGAGCAGGGTGCCGCGCACGCGGCCGACGGGTACGCCCGCAGCCGTCGCGGCGCGGTCGGCGTCTGCTTCGCGACCAGCGGACCGGGAGCGCTCAACCTGGTCACCGGGCTGGGCACCGCCTTCATGGACTCGGTCCCGGTCATCGCGATCACCGGCCAGGTCCCGGTCTCCGCGATCGGCACCGACAGCTTCCAGGAGTCCGACGTCATCGGCTCGACCATGTCGGTGGTCAAGCACTCGTACCTCCTGACCCGGGTCGAGGACATCGCCCCCACCATCAAGGAGGCGTTCCACGTCGCCCGTTCGGGCCGTCCGGGGCCGGTGGTCATCGACTTCCCCAAGGACCTCCAGGCCGCGGTCGGCGAGTTCAACTACCCGGAGGAGCCGGTACGGATGCGCTCCTTCCCGCCGCCCCCCCAGCCCGACCCCAACCAGCTCCGCGAGATCGCCCGGATCATCAAGGAGGCCAAGCGGCCGGTGATCCTCTCCGGTCGCGGCGTGCTCATCTCCGGAGCCGAGCAGGAGCTCCTCGAGCTCTCCCACCGCGCCCACATCCCGGTGGGCTGGACCCTGCTCGGCACCGGCGCCTTCCCGTTGCAGGACCCGATGGCGCTCCAGATGGTCGGCTTCATGGGCGCCGGCTACACCAACAAGGCCGTCTGCGACGCGGACGTCGTGATCATGATCGGGATGCGCTGCGACGACCGGGTGACCACCCGGCTGGATTCCTTCGCCCCCCGGGTCGAGCACCTCATCCACATCGACATCGACCCCGCGGAGATCGGCAAGAGCGTGGTGCCCCACCTCTCGGTGGTCGCCGACGCCAAGACCGCCCTCAGCCGGCTCCTGCCCATGGTCGAGCCCAAGCGCGAACACGAGTGGCTCACCCAAATCGACCAGTGGAAGGAGGAGCACCCGATCCACTACGTCCGTCGCGAGGGATTCCTCCAGCCTCAGGAGGTGCTGGAGGCGATGTACAGCCGCTGCAAGGACGAGGCGATCGTGGTTGCCGACGTCGGTCAGAACCAAATCTGGGCGGCGCTCTGGTTCAACTATGCGAAGCCCGGCCTCTTCCTCAACTCCGGCGGCCTCGGCACCATGGGCTACGCCTTCCCCGCCTCGATGGGAGTGAAGTTCTCCAACCCCGATCGGACGGTCTTCTGCGTCACCGGCGAGGGCGGCTTCATGATGAACATGCAGGAGATGGCCACCATGGTCGAGAACAACATCGACGTCAAGGTCATCATCCTCAACAACGCCTCTCTGGGCATGGTCCGGCAGTTCCAGGACGACTTCTACGACGGCGTGCGCAGCGCGGTCGACCTCACCTTCACGCCTGACTTCGTGAAACTGGGCGAAGCCTTCGGGATGAAGGCCATGACCACCCGCCGGCTCGAGGACGTGGGCCCGATGCTCGATGAGGCGCTCGCCCACAAGGGCCCGGTGCTCCTCAACTTCGACATCGATCCCGACGCCAACGTCTACCCGATCGTCCCCCTCGGCAAGGGGATGCTCGACTTCGTGGAGGCCAGCTGATGAACCCCAGCCGCCTCGTCTCGGTCATGGTGGAGAACAAGCCAGGGGTGCTCAACCGGGTCGCCTCGATGATCCGCCGCCGCGGCTTCAACATCGACTCCCTCTCGGTCGGGCCGACCGAGGACGCGACGGTATCGCGCATGACCATCGCCGTCCATGTCGGCCGCCAGGCGGCCGAGCAGGCCACCAAGCAGCTCGCCAAGCTGATTGACGTCATCACCATCGATGACATCACCGAGCTGCGCAGCGTGTCGCATGAATTGATGCTGATCCGGATGCACGCGCCGCCCGAGCAGCGCGCCGAGATCCTGGACGTGGTCACGGTCTTCCTGGGCCGGATCGTCGACATCGCCGCCAGCTCGATGATCATCGAGATCACGGGCACCACCCAGAAGATCGACAACTTCGTCGAGCTGATGCGCCCCTACGGCATCGAGGAGCTGGCCCGGAGCGGTGCGGTCGCCCTGGTGCGGGGCGATCAGGCCGGGGCCCGCCTGGGCGGCCTCGGTCTGGACGGGGCAGCCCCCGAGGGCTCCCGGACAGGGGCGGGGGCCGCCGGCGCGAGCGTCACCGCCGACACGACAGGGGACATCTAGTGCAAGGCAGAATCCACGCCGTGATCACGTCCATGGGCCGTCACCTCTCGGCAGCGGCCCGATCCGAGACCTACCGGAGGAACATCCCGCGATGACCGCCCGCATGTACTACGACGCCGACGCCGACCCGGCGGNNGAGCCGGGCGGCTGCCGAGGCGGAGGGGCTGCGCGTCCTCACCCCCGCGGAGGCTTCCGCCGAGGCCGACGTGATCATGGTGCTCATCCCGGATACCCGCCAGCGGGCGCTCTACGACACCGACATCGCGCCCAACCTCAAGCCGGGCGACATGCTGATGTTTGCCCACGGCTTCAACATCCGCTATGAGCTGATCCACCCACCCGCCGGGGTGGACGTCAGCATGGTGGCGCCCAAGGGGCCCGGCCACCTGGTCCGGTGGACCTACGCCGACGGCCAGGGCGTCCCCTGCCTCTTCGCCGTGCACCAGGACGCGACCGGCACGGCCCGTGCCCGCACTCTGGCCTACGCCCGGGGCATCGGCGGCACCCGCGCCGGGGTGCTGGAGACCACCTTCGCGGAGGAGACCGAGACCGACCTCTTCGGGGAGCAGGCAGTGCTCTGCGGCGGTGTCTCCTCGCTGGTCAAGGCCGGCTTCGAGACCCTGACCGAGGCCGGCTACCAGCCCGAGCTCGCCTACTTCGAGGTGATGCACGAGCTGAAGCTCATCGTCGACCTCATGTACCAGGGCGGTCTCTCGTACATGCGCTACTCGGTGAGCGACACCGCCGAGTACGGCGACTACGTGAGCGGGCCCAAGGTCGTCAACGAGACCAGCCGCCAGGCCATGCACGCCATCCTCAAGGACATCCAGGACGGGACCTTCGCCAAGCGGTGGATCGAGGAGAACGAGCTCGGGCTGCCCAACTTCCTGGAGTATCGCGACGAGGATCGCCATCACCCGGTCGAGAAGGTCGGCGCCCAGCTCCGCTCGAAGATGAGCTGGCTGGGAGCCAAGACCGCGCCGGGCATGGAGGAGGTGCTCGCATCCGAAGGTGACGGCACCGTAGAGAGGACTGGGGCATGAGCACCGGCGCGAACGGATCCGACGAGGGGGGCGGCGTAGGCGGCGAGGGGGGATCGAGCGGAGCCGGCGGGGACGCGGTCAGTCTCGGCAATCCTCTCCTCGTGAAGCGGGCTCCGGAGAAGCTGGAGCCGCTCACCATCCTCGACACCACGCTGCGCGACGGCGAGCAGTCGCCGGGCGTGACCTTCAGCGCCGAGGACAAGCTGGCCATCGCCCACCAGCTGGCACGGCTCGGTGTCGACGTCATCGAGGCCGGCTTCCCCTACAGCTCCCCCGGCGACTTCGCCGCTGTCACGGCCATCGCCGAGCAGGTCGAGGGGCCGATCATCGCCGGTCTCAGCCGCTGCTTCGAGGAGGACGTCCGCTCCTGTGCCAAGGCGCTCGCCACAGCGAAGCACGCCCGCATCCACGTCTTCATCGGCACCTCGCCCATCCACCGCGAGGGCCAGCTGCGGATGACCCAGGCCGAGGTCTACGACCGCTCCGTGAGCATGGTCCGGCTGGCCAAGTCATTCCAGGAAGACGTCGAGTATTCGGCCATGGACACGACCCGCACGGAGCCGGACTACCTGGCCCAGGTGCTGAACGGCTGCATCGAGGCGGGGGCGACGACCATCAACCTCGCCGACACGGTCGGCTACGCCACTCCCGACGAGTGGCGCCAGCTCATCGAGTGGCTCTACGTGCAGGTCCCCGCCCTGAAGGACGTGACCGTCTCGGTGCACTGCCACAACGACCTCGGCCTCGCCACCGCCAACTCCCTCATCGGCATCCGCGCGGGCGCCCGCCAGGTGGAGGGCTGCATCAACGGGATCGGCGAACGCGCCGGCAACACCGCCCTCGAGGAGGTGGCGATGGCGGTCCGGCTTCACCCCGAGGTCTTCGGGGTGGCCACCCGCTTCGACCACACCCAGCTCTTCCGCACCTCCCGGCTGGTCTCCCAGCTGAGCGGCATGCTCGTCCAGGCCAACAAGGCGGTGGTGGGCGGCAACGCCTTTGCTCATCAGGCCGGCATCCATCAGGACGGCATGCTCAAGGACCGCCGGACCTTCGAGATCATGGAGCCGCACGAGGTCGGAGCCGGCTCCAGCCTGGTGCTCGGCAAGCTGAGCGGCCGCCATGCCCTCCGCGAGCGGCTCGCGGCCCTCGGCTACCGCCTCGATGACGAGGACCTCAAGCGGGCCTTCGTGCGCTTCAAGGAGCTGGCCGACCGCAAGCGTGAGGTCACCGACCGCGACCTCGAGGCGATCGTCGCCGACGGGCGCCCGGGGGCGGCGGAATCCTTCCACCTCGAGCACCTGCAGGTGAGCTGCGGGACCAACCTCCGGCCCACCGCGACGGTGCGCATGCTCCTGCCGAGCGGAGAGAGCCGGGAGACGGTGGCCCTCGGCGACGGTCCGATCGACGCCACCTACCGGGCCATCGACGCACTGGTCCAGGTGGAGGGTGACCTGGACGAATTCGCGGTCCAGGCCATCACCGCAGGGATGGACGCGGTCGGCGAGGTGAGCGTCCGGCTCCGGCACGAGGGCAGGCTGAGCGCCGGCCGCGGCGCCGACACCGACATCATCGTGGCCGCGGCCAAGGCCTACGTGCAGGCCCTCAACCGGGTGGTCGCATCCCGGGACAGCGGCCCGCGCCTCACCCCGGAACGCATGGGCGCCCAGAAGGTCGCGACGGAGGTTGCCAAGTGACCGAGGGCGCACGGACGCTCTTCGACAAGATCTGGGACTCCCACGTCGTCGTCGAGGAGGAGAGCTCTCCGGCGCTCATCTACGTCGACCTGCATCTGGTCCACGAGGTCACCTCACCGCAGGCCTTCGAGGGGCTCCGGCTCGAGGGACGGAAGGTGCGCCGGCCGGGTCAGGTCGTCGCCACCATGGATCACAACGTGCCCACCACCCAGGACGTCCTGGGCGGCGCGGACGAGATCAGCCGGACCCAGATGGAGACGCTCCGCCGCAACTGCGACGAGGCCGGCATCACCTGCTACGGCATCGGACACAAGTGGCAGGGCATCGTGCACGTCATCGGGCCCGAGCTGGGCCTGTCCCTGCCCGGCACCGTGATCGTCTGCGGCGACTCCCACACCGCGACTCATGGGGCCTTCGGCGCCTTTGCACTGGGGATCGGGACCTCCGAGGTCGAGCACGTGCTCGCCACCCAGTGCCTCCGCCAGTTCCGTCCCCGGACGCTGGAGGTGAGGATCGAGGGTGCGCTGACGGCAGGGGTCACCGCCAAAGACGTGGCCCTCGGCGTGCTCCACACCATCGGCACCGCCGGTGCCGCCGGCCACGTGGTCGAGTACACCGGAGCGGCCGTCCGCGACTTCTCCATGGAGCAGCGGATGACCCTCTGCAACCTCACCATCGAGGGCGGCGGGCGGGCCGGGATGATCGCTCCCGACCCCACCACCTTCGCCTACATCGAGGGCAGGCCCTTCGCACCCCGCGGCGCCGACTGGGAGGCCGCGGTGGCCGCCTGGAGCGAGCTGCGCAGCGACCCTGGGGCCCGGTACGACCAGACCGTCGTCATCGACGCGGCCTCGCTGGAGCCGACCGTCACCTGGGGGACGACCCCGGCGCAGTCGGTGCCGATCAGCGGCCGCGTGCCCGACCCGGAGAGCTTCGGCGACCCGAACGCTCGGGAGTCGGGGCGGCGAGCGCTCGCCTACATGGACCTGGTCCCGGGAACGGCGATCGAGGACATCCCCGTGGACGCCGTCTTCATCGGCTCCTGCACCAACGGCCGGATCGAGGACCTGCGGGTCGCCGCATCTGTGCTCGAGGGGCAGACGGTCAAGGACGGGCTGCGCGTCCTGGTGGTGCCGGGATCGGCGCAGGTGAGGGCGCAGGCCGAGGCGGAGGGCCTCGACCGGATCTTCCGCTCCGCCGGCGCGGAGTGGCGCAACACCGGCTGCTCGATGTGCCTCGGGATGAACCCCGACATCCTCCAGCCCGGGGAGCGCTGCGCCAGCACGAGCAACCGCAACTTCGAGGGCCGCCAGGGCCGGGGCGGACGCACCCACCTGGTCTCCCCCGCCATGGCCGCGGCCGCTGCCGTGGCCGGCCACTTCGTCGACGTCCGCCGGCTCGGCCGGTTCCAGGAGGAGCACCGGTGAGGCCGTTCCACTGCGAGCAGGGGGTGGTCATCCCCCTCGACCGCTCCGACGTCGACACCGACCAGATCATCCCCAAGCAGTTCCTGAAGCGGATCGAGCGGGCTGGCTATGGGACGTTCCTCTTCAACGACTGGCGCTACGACGACAGTGGAGCGGAGCGACCGGACTTCGTTCTCAACCGGCCCGAATACCGGAGCGGGAACCTGCTCGTCGCGGGGCGCAACTTCGCCTGCGGATCGTCGCGCGAGCACGCCGTCTGGGCGCTCAACGATCAGGGCATCCGGGCCGTGATCGCCCCCTCCTTCGCGGACATCTTCCGCAACAACGCGCTCAAGAGCGGGCTGCTGCCGGTGATCCTGCCGGAGGAGCAGGTCCGCCAGCTGCTCGACGTGGCCACCGAGGAGCCGGGGGTGGTCGGCATCGTCGATCTCGAGGAGCAGTCGGTGAAGGTCGGGGACCTCAGCTTCCATTTCGAGATGGACCCCTTCGAGCGCCGCTGCCTCCTCGATGGCCTCGACGACATCGGCCTGAGCCTCATTCATGAGCCGGCGATCAGCGCCTACGAGGCGCGGCGGCCGGCCTGGATGCCCGACCTCTCGCGTGGCGTGGAGGCGGGCTGATGAAAGCCCACGTCGTTTCACTGCCAGGAGACGGGGTCGGCCCCGAGGTCACCGGCGTGGCCCTGGGCGTCCTCTCCGCGGTCTGCGCCGAGGCCGGGATCGACCTCGAGGTCGAGGAGCGGCTGGTCGGCGGTCGGGCCATCGACGAGACCGGGGTGCCGCTGCCCGAAGCGACCCTTCAGGCCTGCCGTGGCGCCGACGCCGTCCTGCTCGGGGCCGTTGGCGGTCCCAAGTGGGATCACCTCCGCGGCGCGCTGCGCTGCGAGGCAGGACTGCTCGGGCTGCGGCGCGGGATGGGCGTCTTCGCCAACCTCCGTCCGGTCCGCGTCCATCCCCGGCTCATCGAGCACACCACGATCCGCCCGGAGGTGGTCCGGGGGACCGACATGGTCATCGTCCGCGAGCTGACCGGCGGCGCCTACTTCGGCGAGCCGCGCGAGCGATCCGGGACCGGGCCCGAGGAGATCGCCCGGGACAGCACCGTCTACACCGCCGCCGAGATCGAGCGGGTGGCCAGGATCGCATTTGCCCTCGCCGCGGGAAGGCGGCACCACCTGACCTCGGTCGACAAGGCCAACGTGCTCATCACCAGCCAGCTCTGGCGGGACACCGTGACCCGGCTGGCCGGCGAGTACCCGGAGGTGACCCTGGAGCATGCGCTGGTCGACTCCTTCGCCATGCGGCTGGTGCAGCGCCCGGCCGGCGTCGACGTGGTGGTCACCGAGAACCTCTTCGGCGACATCCTGAGCGACGAGGCGGGGGTCCTCGCCGGGTCCCTTGGGATGCTGCCCTCCGCGTCGCTGGGGGAGGGCGGCGCCGGCCTCTACGAGCCCATCCACGGCAGCGCGCCGGACATCGCCGGCCGCGGCATCGCCAACCCGTACGGGGCGATCCTCTCCGTCGCCCTGCTGCTCCGCCACTCGCTCCGACGCGATGACCTCGGCCTGGCCGTGGAGGCGGCAGTCGACGGCTGCATCACCGACGGTGCCCTCTCCGCCGACGTCGGCGGCTCGCTGGGGACCGAGGCGATTGGGGCCGCCGTGCGGCAGAGCGTGGTGCGGCGCCTGGCCGCGGCGGGCTCCCCGGGATGAGCACATTGCAGATCTACGACACCACGCTGCGCGACGGTGCCCAGGGCGTGGGGATCAACTTCTCGGTATCGGACAAGCTGCGCATCGCCGAGCAGCTCGACCAGCTCGGTGTGTCGGTGATCGAGGGCGGATGGCCGGGGTCCAACGCGACCGACACCGTCTTCTTTGCGCAGATGCGCGGCCACGAGTTCACCCACGCCGTGCTGGCCGCCTTCGGTGCGACCCGGCGCGCCCACGTCCGGGCCGAGGACGACCCCCAGCTCCGCGCCCTCTTCGAGGCCGGGACCCCGATCGTCACCCTGGTGGGCAAGAGCTGGGACCGGCAGGTGACCGACGTGCTGCGCACCACCGACCAGGAGAACCTGCGGATGATCTCCGACTCGGTGCGCTGGCTCACCGAGCAGGGTCGGCGCGTGGTCTTTGACGCCGAGCACTTTTTCGACGGCCACTTGAGCAATCCGGACTACGCGCTGCGCTGCCTGGAGGCAGCCCTCGAGGCGGGGGCCGAGACGGTCGGGCTCTGCGACACCCGGGGCGGGATGCTGCCCGACCACATCGAGCGAGTGGTGGGCGAGGTCGTCACGCGCTTTGGCCGGGTGGCGGGGATCCACTGTCACGACGATTCGGGCTGCGCCGTCGCCAACACCCTGGCCGCGGTCCGCGCCGGCGCGAGCCAGGTCCAGGGCTGCGTCAACGGTTACGGCGAGCGCACCGGCAACGCCAACCTCTGCACCCTCATCCCCGACCTCCAGCTGAAGATGGGGATGCCGGTGATCAGCGAGGACCAGCTCCGCCGGCTGACCGTCATCGCCCGCGACGTGGCCGAGATCGCCAACGTGGCACCGCCGCACTCCGCACCGTACATCGGCACCTCGGCCTTCACCCACAAGGGCGGGCAGCACGTCGACGCCATGGCCAAGGCCATCTACACCTACCAGCACATCGACCCCGAGGTGGTGGGCAACCACCGCCAGACCGTGGTCAGCGAGCTGTCGGGGCGCGCGACGGTGCTCACCAAGGCCGCCGATTTCGGTGTCGACCTCGGGGACGACCAGGCCCTGGTCCGGCGGGTCGCCGAACAGGTCAAGCAGCTCGAGCACCGCGGCTACTCGTTCGAGGGAGCGGAGGCATCCTTCGAGCTTCTGGTCCACCGCGCCCGGGGCCACCAGCCGCCGTTCACCCTCATCGACTGCATCACCCTGAACGAGCAGCGTGAGGGGCGGGCCATGGTCTGCGAGGCGACCGTCAAGGTGCAGATCGACGGTGAGGCGGTGCACACCGCCGGCGAGGGCAACGGCCCGGTCAATGCCCTCGACGCCGCCCTGCGCAAGGCGCTCACCCCGGCCTTCCCGGCGATCGGCGAGACCCAGCTCTTCGACTACAAGGTCCGCGTGCTGGACGGCAAGGACGGCACCGCGGCGGGGGTCCGGGTGCTGATCGAGAGCGGCGACCATCGCCGCCGCTGGAGCACGGTCGGCTGCAGCACCAACGTGATCGAGGCGTCGTGGATCGCGCTTGCCGACGCCTTCGAGTTCGCCATCGTGGAATGCCGCAGGCACGGCGGCGGTGCCGACCTGGAGACGGCGGAGCCGGCGGATCACAGCTGAGCGGCCGGGAGACGGCGGCGGAGCAGGAGCGCGCCCGCAGCACGGGCGCGCCCCTCAGCTCACCACGATCTCTCGAAGACCGCTCAGGAGTTTGGTGGGATCCGGAGCTCAGAGCCCCCGGCCGAGAAGCCCGCCCATCATTCCGCCCATGGCACCGCCGGCCAGGCCGCCCTGCACGGCAGAGCCGCCACCGCTGCGGAACTCGTCGAGGGAATGCGCCAGGATCGAGAGCGGCATCGACTGCAGCCAGACGCGGCCCGGGCCGGCCAGCTGAGCGAGGAAGAATCCATCGCCGCCGAAGATCTTGTTCTTGATGCCGGGAACGGTGGTGATGCCGAACTGCACCGTGTCCTGGAAGAGGCCGACGTGACCCGGATGCACCCGCATCACCTCGCCGGCGGCCAGGTCAAAGGTGATGATCTCGCCCGACAGCTCGATCCAGGCACGGCCCTGGCCATTGATCCTCTGCAGGATGAAGCCGTCCCCGCCGAAGACCCCGGCGCCCAGGCTCTGCTGGAAGCCGATGCCGAGGTTGACACCCTGGGTGCCGCAGAGGAAGCCGTGGCGGTGGGCCATGAAGCTCATGCCCGGCTGCGGGGCCACGTCGACGGGGAAGATCGTCCCGGGCATCTTGGCCGCGAAGGCCACCATGCCGGGCTGGCCCGCCGCCGTGTACTCGCTCATGAAGATCGAGCCGCCCGCGACAGCCCGCTTGAAGACGCCGCCGAGGCCACCGCCGCCACCGGCCTGGGTGGAGGTCCTCATCTGGATGGATGCCGTCATCCACGAGAGCTCGCCCGACTCGGAGAAGACGACCTCGCCCGGGTCGAGCGCGACCTCGAGGACCGGCATGACGGTCCCGACTACCTTTGCGTCCATCTTGGGAATCTCCTGAATCCGACGGAAGAGATGATCTTAGTGTCATCGACCGGAGTGCGATCGACATGGTGGAGCGCGGTGAGACGGCTTCAGCGGTCTGCGCCAGAGCCGGTGCCGCAAGCCGATCGGAGGCCCGAGGGCCGTGCCCCGGGCCTCCGCCGTCCCCGCCTCAACGGGGGGCCCTCTCCGTCCTATCCGAGGAGCTGGCTTGCGTACGCCTCGACCTTGCTCAGCGACGTCGTGGTCCCCGTGCAAGCGATACCCACGAAGGTCGTCCCCTTGACGGCGATGATGCCGAGTGCCGTCTCAGTTGCAGTCACGGTGTACGAGTAGGTGTACGCCTGATCGCCCACCCCAGACAGAGCGGTGAAGCCGAAGCCCGTGGTCGTGGCGTCGGCCTGCATCGACGCCTCAGCCGTGCTGAGGTACGCCGTGGGGATGCCATGCACGATGCTGACCACCACGTCGAGCACGGGAGGGGTCTCGCTCAGGTAGTTGCACGAGATGCCCGCCGCACTCGTCCCGTAGGTGGTGGGAGCGGGGACGGTGATGCCCAGGGCGCCACCGACATCGCTGGCCGAGGGGCACGACACGGTGCTGGTGCCCGACGCCGGGGTCGCGGTCGCCGTCGAGGCCGCCACAGTCGGTGTCGCGGTTCCCGCCGCGGCTCCGGGGCCGGACGATGACGGGACCGAGCTCGCGCTGCCGCAGGCTGCGACAACGATCGAGCCGAGCAGAGCGACACCGGCGGCGACGCCCAGCCGTTGACGCGTGGGGTGAGGGGAGAGTCTTGCGATAGGTGATAGAAATGTCATAGAAAAACTGTATCAGGTCAGCCCCGCAGCCGTCTCGCTCGGCGCACCGGCGGTTGAGTGCGGGGCACGCGGCGCGGGCGCGATCCCGTCCCGGTCGAATACTCTGTTGACGCCATGCGGATCGCCATCACCGGGGGCACCGGCTTCATCGGCTCGCACCTGGCGTCGCACCTCGCCGAGCAGGGTCACGAGCTGGTCCTGATCGCGCGGGGCGCGCGAGCGAGCGCCGCCGCCGGGCCCGCGACCGCGCGGGTCACCGCCGACGTCGTCAGCGGGTCCGGTCTGGCGGCAGCGTTCGCCGGCTGCGACGCCGTGGTCAACCTGGTCGCGGTCATCGTCGAGAGGCGCGGGCAGACCTTCGACGCGGTCAACCGCCAGGGCGCCGCCAACGTCGCCCGCGCAGCCGTGGAGGCCGGGGTCGCGCACCTGGTCCAGCTGAGCGCCATCGGAGCCGATCCCGACCCGCGCTTCGGGTACCTGGCCAGCAAGTGGTTGGGCGAGCAGGCGATCAGGATCAGCGGCATCCCCCACACCATCCTCCAGTCCAGTCTCGTGTTTGGCCCGGGCGACGGCTTCTTCGTCAAGCTGGCTCGGCTGATCCGGCGTACCCCGCCCTTCTTCCCCCTCCCCATCGCCGGTGACGGTCGCACCCTCTTCCAGCCCATCGCCGCCCAGGATGTCGCCCGCTGCATCGCCATCGCGCTGGAACGCGGCCCGAGCTCGCGGGTGCTCGCGATCGGAGGGCCGGACCACCTCAGCTACGAGCAGATCGTCGACATCATCCGGCGCCAGGTGGTGTCCCTCCCCCGGATGAAGGTGCACGTTCCCGTGCCGGCCATCCGGCCGGTGGCGGCGCTGATGGCGGCGGTGATGCGCGACCCGCTGGTGACCCCCGCGCAGCTCGACCTGCTCGGGCACGACAACATCACGGTGCCCGGGGCGGTGGCGGCGGGCTTCGGCTTCGAGCCGCAGCGCTTCGCCGACCAAGCCGGCTACCTGCGGGGACGGAGCCGGTGACCACCAGCCGGCGTCTCGCCGAGCTGGGGATCTCCCTGCCGCCGGTGACCGCTCCACTGGGCAGCTACGTGCCGGCACGGCGGGCGGGGCACCTGCTCCACCTCTCCGGGCATCTGGCCAAGCGGGACCGCACCGTGGTCGCCGGCCGGGTCGGAGCCGAGATCGACGTGGAGACCGCCCGGGGGCTGGCCCGCCAGGTTGCCGTCGACCTCATCGCCACCGCCGCCGAGGCCGCCGGTGGCGTGGACGCGCTCGCCGGCGTGATCAAGCTGGTCGGATTCGTGAGGAGCGCCCCCGGTTTCGACCAGCAGCCCGCCGTCATCAACGGAGCCTCCGACCTGCTGGTCGAGATCTTCGGCGAAGCCGGTCGCCATGCCCGCAGCGCCCTCGGAGTCAGCGAGCTGCCGATGGGCGCAGCCATCGAGATCGAGGCGATCTTCGAGCTCGGGTGAGGCGGCCGCGGCGTTCTCTCCACCGGGTGCTGAGCGGTTTTCGACCGGCACCAAGGTGTCATCGATTGGAAAGACACAGGGGGTAGAGTGAGCGGCACCGTGATGAACGACAAGACGACCCCACCCCCTGACGACAAGCAGACAGACCCGGAGAGTCCATCTCCCAGTACTGACCCCTCGACCGGAGGCGGCCAGCCGCCGATGGATGCCGGGGCCGCTGCAGGCTGGGCCTGGAACGGCCACCAGTGGGTCCCCGGCAGCACCAGTGCTCCCGGCTGGGGCCAGCCCTGGAGCCACCCCTCGGGAGGGTTCGGCCCCGCCTACGGGTGGTCGAATGATCCTTGGGGCGGCTATCCGTACGGTTCACCACCCGGCTACCCGCCGGCTCCTGGAGCGCCGACCGACTACCCGCCGGTCGCGCCCTCCAGGCCGTCCCGCATGGTCGCGGCGGTGATTGCCGTCGCGGTCGTCATCGCCCTGGTCTCCGGGGGAGTCGGTGCCGGTATCGGCCTCGCCCTGCGGCCGAGCTCGACCACCAGTGGCTCGCCGTCAACCAACATCGCGTCGCCGGGCAACAGCTCGTCCTCCGCCACCACCTCGCCCTCAGGCGCCAGCAGCGTCGCCGCCTCCGCCATCGCGGCCCAGATCGAGCCGTCGGTGGTGGACGTCGTGAACACGCTGGCGGGCGGCTCCGGCCTCGCCGAGGGGACGGGGATCATCATCAACTCCTCGGGCGACATCCTGACCAACAACCACGTCATCGACGGCGCCCAGTCCGTCACCGTCCAGATCGACGGCTCGGGGCCACAGCTCGCGGCCACCGTGCTCGGTTATGACCCCGTCGACGATGTCGCTCTGATCAAGATCAATGACATCTCCGGGCTCAACCTCAAGGTGGCGCCACTCGGCAACTCCGACAGCGTGACCATCGGCGCCGACGTGGTGGCCATCGGCAACGCCTACGGCAAGGGCGGTACTCCGGCGGTGGTGTCGGGGACGGTCGCCGACCTCGATCAGTCCATCACCGCGAGCGACGGTGCCACCTCCGAGAGCCTCACCGGCATGATCCAGATGAACGCCGACATCGTCGAAGGTGATTCCGGCGGCCCGCTGGTCAGCGCTGCCGGCAAGGTCATCGGCATGGACACCGCCGGCACCGAGACCGGCGCGAGCTTCAGCGGGCAGGCGACCACCACCCAGGGATTCGCCATCCCGATCGACACTGCACTCCAGGTCGCTCAGCAGATCGAGACCGGGCAGTCCAGCGGGAGCATCACTGTCGGGGCTGGACCGTTCATCGGGGTCGAGGTCGAGGACAGCAACTCCGTCTCCGGCGCCCTCGTCGAGGGAGTGCAGGCCAACACCCCGGCGGCGAGCGCCGGCCTCCAGGTCGGTGACGTGATCACCTCGCTCGGTACCACCCCGGTGACCTCCAGCGGCGCCCTCAGCAGCGCTCTGCAGAGCTACCACGCCGGAGAGAGCGTCCAGCTCGGCTGGGTCGACAGCTCGGGCCAGCAGCACACCAGCTCGATCACCCTCGGCAGCGGGCCGCCTCGCTGACAGCGGTCGTGCGGCAGGGGGGCGCCCCGATGCGCTCTCCTGCCGCGCTCCCCTCACCGCGGACCGGCCGCAGATGAGGATGGGGCAGGTGTCGGTCACCGCGCAACGGGTGGCGGCCCGGCGGCTGACCTTCCCCCGGGTGCCGGCACCATACGGTGACCCGGAGGCCGACCAGCGGCTCGGCCGCGACATCGCCGGCCCAGTGGTGCTGGTCGACCCCTACTCCCCCATGACCGTGCACCTGGCGGCACGCACCGCGTACTCCGACCGGGCCACCGTCCGAGCGCTGGACGGAGGCATCACCCAGGTGGTGGTGGCCGGCGCTGGATACGACGGCCGAGCGCTCCGCTACGCAAAGCCGGGCGTCCGCTGGTTCGAGATCGACCATCCGGCCACCCAGGCGGACAAGGTCGCCCGGCTGTCGCGCCTCGCAATATCCGCGCCGCAGCTCACCTTCGTCGCCGCCGACTTCGCCACGGCCGACGTGGGGGCGGCACTCGCCGGGGCCGGACACGACCGGACGACGCCAAGCCTCTTCCTCTGCGAGGGGGTGGCGGTGTACCTGGACCTGGCGGTGATCGTCTCCCTCCTGCGCGCCCTGCGCTCCGGCGCGGCGCCCGGAAGCCGGCTCGCGATCAGCGTGTCAGCCGCGACCACCGACGAGCGCCGCCGCAAGTTCCAGTTCGCGGTGGGCGCGCTCGGCGAGCCGCTCCGCACCATCCTCACAGCGGAGGCGGCGTCGGAGCTCCTCGCCTCGAGTGGCTGGCAGGAGTTGCCGTCTCCCTCGGAGAGGAGAGCGCGCAGCGTGCAAGCAGGCTTCCTCAGCCTCGAACCGGTCTGACGGTTATAGGCGCTGGGCGCAGTCCCTCCGCAGGTCGCACAGGGGACGCCCGCTGCGCGCCACACTTCGCCACGCATGGGACGGCGCGCCGACGCGCCGGTGTGCCGCTACTTCTCGGCGGGGAGCTCCGCGTGGCCGCCGAACTCGCGGCGCATCGCCGACAGCAGGCGATCGGCAAAGTCGGCCTCGCCGCGTGAGCTGAAGCGCTCGTAGAGGGCGGCGGTCAGCACGTGGGCGGGGACGCCCTCGTCGACGGCGGCGATCGCGGTCCAGCGACCCTCCCCGGAGTCCGACACCCGCCCCGCCAGGTCGGCCAGCTCCGGCGAGCGGAGCAGCGCTCCCGCGGTGAGGTCGAGCAGCCAGGAGGCGACCACGCTGCCCCGCCGCCACACCTCGGCGACCTCGGGGATGGGCAGGTCGTACTGGTAGTAGCGGGGATCCCGGAGCGGTGTGCTCTCAGCGCTCGCCTGCTGCTCGGTCAGCCCGACATTGGCCTTGTGCAGGATGTTGAGCCCCTCGGCGTAGGCGGCCATGAGTCCGTACTCGATCCCGTTGTGGACCATCTTGACAAAATGTCCAGCGCCATGAGGGCCGCAGTGGAGGTAGCCCTGCTCGGCCGGCGACGGCTCCCCGGTCCGACCGGGGGTGCGGGCGGCCGCGTCCACTCCCGGAGCGATGCTGCGGAAGATGGGATCGAGCCGTTCGACGACCTGGGGCTCGCCGCCAATCATGAGGCAGAATCCCCGCTCCAGCCCGTGCACCCCACCGCTCGTCCCGATGTCCACGTGATGGACTCCCAGGGCCGCGAGCCTCTCGGCGCGCTCGATGTCGTCACGGTAGTAGCTGTTGCCCCCGTCGATGATCACATCCCCCTCGCTCATCCGCGAGGCGAGCGCGTCGACGGTGTCACCGGTGAGCGCGGCGGGGACCATCACCCAGGCCGTCCGGGGCGTGGTCAGGGCCGCCACGAACTCGTCCAGCGAACCGGTGGCCACGGCGCCCTCCGCTCTGAGGGCGGCGACAGCCTGCGCGTTGACGTCGTAGACGACGCAGTCGTGCCCGTCTCCCATCAGGCGGCGAACGAGATTGGCGCCCATCCGCCCCAGACCGACCATTCCCAGCTGCATGTCCGGATTCCTCCCCGGTGCCTGCGATTCCGGCTGCACCGCCGCCGCAGGGCCGAGAACAGTATGGTTCAGAGGCGACTGTTCACGACGGCACCCCAGTGGGAGTGACGATGGCGACTGGCCTGGCGCGTGACAACCGTTCCCTGCGAGGTGGCATCGACCTCGGCGGCACCAAGATCCAGGCCGTCGTCATCACACGCACCCATCGGGTGATCGGCGAGGCGCGGCGGCCCACCCCCGTCGACGGCGGACCGGAAGCAGTGACGGTTGCGATGGCGGAGGCACTCGGGGAGGCGGCATCGACGGCCGGGGTGGCTCCGCGCTATCTCGCCGGGGTGGGCGTCGGATCACCGGGCAGCGTCGACACCGATGCCGGGACGGTCTCCAAGGCCGGGAACCTTCCCGGATGGGACGGTACCTTCCCTCTCGGTGACCGCCTCAGCCGCCTGCTGGGATGCGCGGTCCGCCTCGGCAACGACGTCCAAGTGGCCAACCGGGCCGAGATGCGTCTCGGAGCCGGGCGCGGCCACCGCTCCTTCATCGGTGTCGCCTGGGGGACCGGGGTGGGCGGCAGCCTGATCCTCGACGGCCGGCTCTGGGTCGGCCGCGGCGCCGCCGGCGAGATCGGTCACGTGGTGGTGGTGCGCGACGGCGCGCTCTGCGGCTGCGGCCGGCGCGGTTGCGTCGAGGCGTACGCGGGACGGGCCGCGATGGAGGCGGCCGCCCGCAAGCGCGCGGATCGTGGCGAGAAGACCCAGCTCTTCCGGCTCATGAAGCAATTCGGCCGCACCCGGCTGACCAGTGGCGTCTGGGCCCGGGCCCTCGACGACGGCGACGCCATGGCCCACGACCTCATCGGCCGCGCCGTGGGCGCGCTGGGCACGGGCATCGCCTCGGCGATCAACCTGCTGGACATCGGGACGGTGATCATCGAGGGCGGGCTGGGGATCCGGCTCGGCCAGCCCTACGCCGACCGGATCGCGGAGGCGATGAGCCCGCACCTCTTCCTCCCCGACCGGGCTCCCGAGGTGCACGTGGCGGCGCTGGGGGACCTCGGCGGCGCGATCGGTGCCGCACTCCTGGTGGGCAGCAGCGCCGCCTGAACCGGACCAGGAGGCGGCGCGCGGCGAGCGGGGATCAGATCAGATGGTGACCGCCGCCCAGGTGTGGCCTCCGTCGCGGGTCATCAGCAGAGGTCCAGCGGAGTCGGTCAGCGACGCCTCGATCGCCGCCCCCTGGGTGGGGGTGGTGAAGCCGACGTAGGAGATGCTGGTGTTGCCGCTGCCGGTGAAGACGGTGGCCCAGCTCCCGCCCCCATCAAAGGACGCCACGATCTCCCCGCCGCACCCGGCGACGGCGACCGAGGTGGTCGGGCTCGCCAGCGCGGAGCCGCCCTGGCAGGCGACGGGAAGCGCGGTCGCCAGCTCCGTGAAGGCACCTCCCCCGGTGGTCGAGGTATAGGCCTGCTCCNNCCGGCGAGCGTCGCCGGTCCGTTGACGGTGCTGCACGGCGGCGTCCAGGCGCTCCACGCCCCGCTCTGGAGGCGGGCGCCGCTGGCGACGACCCGGTCGTTCTCGACCACCCAGCCTGCCGAGCCCTGGAGGACGAGCTGGGCCGCCGGGACGGGCCCCGCGCCGTAGGCGATGGTGGTGGGCGAGGTCGTCCAGGAGTTGCTCCCCACCGCGGCGGTGTCGATCAGGAAGTCGGCTGTCCCGCTGATCACGGCGGAGACGGAACCGGCGGAGGTCTCCAGCTCCTGGATGGGGGTGATGCCGGCGGACGAGTTGAGGCCGGGAAGGGCGACCTGGGTCCAGCTGGCTCCGCCGTTCTGGGTGGCGTAGAGGTCATGGCCATACGCCCAGCCGTCCTCCTGGTTCGCGAAACGAATGCCGTTGACCCCGGTGCTCCCGGGACCGGTGTAGAAGGCGGTGGGCGGAGGGGTGACGCTGGTCCACGCCGTGCCGCCGTTCTGGGTGCGGGCGACCGCCAGGCTGCCGCCCACGGTGCCGAGCGCCCAGCCGTCCTGGGCCGAGACGAAGGTCACCGAGGCGGCCTCGAAGCCCGCGATCGGGGTCGGAGCCGGTGTCGCCGGGGCCGCGGTGGCCGGCGGCGAGGTGGTGCCCGCAGGCGAGCCCGATGCCGTCGGCGCGGACGTCGGGGTGCCGCTGTGCGACGGCGTGGGGTGGGTGGTGCCCCCGCACGCGGCGACGAGCGCCGTGAGCGCGAGCAGACTGGGGCCGGTCCCCCACCTAGAACCGTGGATCCGCGTCATGGCTCAAGCTCCTCCGCTCATGCGGCGCTTGGGCTCTCCGCCAGGACCGCGCACCAGGGCCGGCCTGACGGCACCCGCCGAGTGAATCAACCCTACCCGATCACACCCGACCGTGACGTCCGATGACGCGACGCTCGTGACACCCCACCCCGCTCCCCCGCTCCTGCTACCGTTGCGCGGTGCGGCCCTACATGCGGCTGGGTGAGCTGCCCCGGAAGCGCCATCAGCGCTTCGCCATCGGGGGCGTCCCGGTGTACGAGGAGCTCTTCAGCCGGGAGGGCTTCGCCGGCCCGTCGTCCCTTCTCTACCACCGGCACATCCCGGAGGCCGTCCAGGACGTCGTCGAGGGGGATGCGGACGACATCTCCATGGAGAACGAGAAGGTCCACCAGCACGCCCTCCTCCAGGGGTTCCGCCTCCCGGCCCACGGCGACGCCATCACCGGGCGGCAGTGGCTGCTCGTCAACGACGACATCCGGATCGGGCTGCTCATCCCGCAGCGCCAGCAGAAGGCCTTCCTCGTCGACGGCTCGGCCGACGACGTGCTCTTCGTCCACAGCGGGGCGGGCACCCTCCACACCCAGTTCGGGAGCCTCCGGTTCGACCACCACGACTACCTGGTGATCCCGCGGGGGACGGTGTACCGCGTCGAATTCGACCATCTCGAGAGCACCCGGGTGCTGGTCATGGAGGTCACCGGGGCCGTCGACTCCCCGGACCGCTACCGGGCCTCCAACGGCCAGCTCACGGAGTTCGCGCCGTACAGCGAGCGGGATTTCCGCGCACCCGCGGCGCTGGATCAGGGTGAGGGCACCTCCCAGCTCTGGCTCAAGCGGGCAGGCCACATGTCCTGCTACTCGCTCGACCACCACCCCTTCGACGTGGTGGGATGGGACGGCACCGTCTACCCGATCGCCTTCAACATCCACGACTTCGAGCCGCGCGCGGGGCGCTTCCATCTGCCGGCGGCGGCCCACCAGACGTTCCAGGCGACCAACATCGTGATCTGCTCGTTCGTGCCCCGCAAGCTGGGCTGGGACCCGGAGGCGGTGCTCCTCCCCTACCACCATTCCAACCTCGATTGCGACTCGGTCCTCTACTACGTGGAGGGCAACTACGCGTCCCGCCGGGGCGTCCAGCAGGGCTCCCTCACCCACCACGTGAGCGGTTTGGCCCACGGGCCGCAGCCGGGTGCGCTCGAGGCGTCGGAGGGTCGCCCCGCCGAGACCGACGAGCTGGCAGTGATGATCGAGACCTTCCGCCCCCTCCACCGCACCCAGGTCGCCCGCCAGGTGGTCGACACCGCCTACCCCTTCTCCTGGCATGACGGAGATACGCGGGGGCCGGGCGCCACGCGGTGAGATCGGAGACGCCGGCGGGCTCGGCGGGGGTGCGCGGGGAGGGCGTCGCGGCGTGAGCGCGGGGTCCGGCGACGGAACTGTCGCCGCGTGGGTCCGGGGGGAGGTCGAGGCCGGGGGCTGGGTGCGCGCCGGCGCGGCGACGGCGCAGCGGCTGCGGGAGCGTTACGGCGCGGACGCGGTCGCCGACCTCTCCCTGGGCCAGCCCCTGGAGGCGTCCGAGGCCGTGCGCCAGGCCTTCGTGCGCGCCGCGGCGGCGGTCCGGCCCCGACGGTTCGGCTACATGCCCAACCTCGGCTATCCGGAGCTGCGCGAGCGGATCGCCGAGGACGTCGACGTGGCAGGGGTGACCGCCCAGTCGGTGGCGGTCACGGTGGGAGCGGCGGGAGCGATCTCGATGGCGCTCCGGGCCTTCGTCGAGGCGGGCAGCGAGGTGGTGGTGCTCGCCCCCTACTTCTCCGAATTCCGCCTCTACAGCGAGGTCTGTGGCCACCCGTTGCGGGTGGTGGGCTCGGCCGAGGACGGCTCGCTCGACCTGGACGCGATCGCCGCCACGCTCAACGATGCGACCGGCGCCCTGATCCTCAACACCCCCTGCAATCCCAGCGGCCACGTCGCCACCGAGGAGGAGCTGCGCGGGCTGGCGCTTGTGCTCGGCGCACATCGCGGGCAGAGCGGCCGCCCGGTGCTGCTCATCGTCGACGAGGTTTACCGCCGGCTCATCTACCCGCCCCACCGCCCCGTCGAGCCCTTCCACCACTACGAGCACTCAGTTCTCTGCCGCTCCTTCTCCAAGGACCTGGGGGTGGCCGGCGAGCGGATCGGCTACCTCGCGCTCCACCCGTCGCTCACCGGGGCGGAGAGCGAGGCGGGACTGGCCCTCTGCCAGCGGGCCCTCGGCTACGTCAACGCGCCCGCGACGGCCCAGCTGGCCCTGCTCGAGCTGCAGAGCTGGGAGGCCAGTGCGACCCCCTACCGGGAGCGCCGCGACATCATCGCCAGCGCGGTGGCGGCGGCCGGTCTCCAGGCCGCGGAGTGCCAGGGCGGCCTCTACCTCTGGGTGCGCAGCCCCTGGGAGGACACCATGGCCTTCACCGCGGCGCTGGCGGAGCGGCGGGCGGTGGTGGTACCGGGGGTGGCGTTCGGGGTGCCCGACCACTTCCGGATCTGTTTCAGCGTGGAGCGGTCGGCCCTCCAGGTCGCGGCTCAGGCGCTGCTGGAGGCCGCCGCGTCCCGGGAGGGGTAGAGGCCTTGGTCCTTGTGCGCGGTGCACATGGACACCCGGCACGTCACGGGCGCACAATTCGCGACCAAATGCACGCTCTCCCTCGACCCGCCCGCCTCAACCGCGCCCGGCGCGCCGCCTTCGCCGCCCTGGCCCTTCCCGTGATCGTGATGAGCGCCTGCGGGAGCACCAGCCCGGTCCTGACGAGCCCCCAGCCCGCCACCCAATCGAGCATCGCCAACGAGATCCCGGCGGCGGTCAAGAAGCTGGAGCCGTTCGTGGTCGCGGCTGACGCCTCGTACGCGCCCAACGAGTACGTCAACGCCAACGGTCAGGTGGTCGGCTGGGACCTGGAGCTGGCTCAGGACGTCTGCTCGGTGCTCGGGGTGTCGTGCACCATCCAGGACGTCACCTTCGACGACATCATCCCGGCGCTGCTGGCCAAGAACCCCAAGTACGCGATGAGCTTCTCCAGCTTCACGCCCACCGCGGGTCGCGAGGCCTCCGGGATCGACTTCATCACCTACTACGAGGCCGGTGAGTCCTGGCTGGTCCGGGTGGGCGGGCCGACGATCAGCGCGGCCTCCCAGATGTGCGGCCACTCCGTGGCCGTCGAATCGGGCACGGTCGAGGAGTCGGACGCCTACGGCTACATGGGCCAGAACCCGGGCGGCGGCGCGATCAAGGGGGACACCGACCACTGCACCGCGGCAGGGCTCCAGGACATCAACGTGGAGAGCTTCCCCAGCCAGACCAGCGCTAACGCCGCCCTCATCAGCGGGCGGGCCGACTATGGGTGGGCCGACCAGCCCATCGCCGACTACCAGGTCAAGCTGGAGCCCGGCAAGCTGAAGATCAGCGGTCAGCCCTGCAGCGTCTACCCGTACGGGGTGGCCGTCGCCAAGAGCCTCGGATTCGACAAGGCCATCGAAGACGCCCTCACCTACCTGATCAACCACGGCTTCTACGGGACGATCCTCAAGAACGCCGGGGTCTCGGACGGTGCCGTCACCGCCTCGGCCGTCGGCGCCAACGACAACAACGCGGTCGGTTCGACCTGTGTGCCCTCGTACTGAGGTCACTGTGCAAGCGACCGGCGAGTGAAGTGGAAGGCTCCGTGAGAGGACCGGTGAGTCTGCCCCGAATGAGGTTCGCGTGACCGAGTTCAGCGCGGACCCACCCGTCCCTCCCGGGTCCACTCGGGTACGTCCCGAGGCGATCAGGGCCGTCCCGCTGCGCCATCCCTGGCGTTGGGTCTCCGCCGTGCTGGTGCTGATCGTTCTGGGGGCGGTCGTCGACACGTTCGCGACCTCAAGTCTCCACTGGTCGGTGGTCGGCCAGTACATCTTCGACGCCCGCATCCTCCAGGCGGCCGTGGTGACCCTCTACCTGACCGCCATCGCCATGGTTGTCGGTGTCGGCCTCGGAATCCTGCTGGCGGTGATGCGGCTCTCACCCAACCGGGTGATGGCCTGGGTGAGCTGGCTCTACATCTGGTTCTTCCGAGGAACCCCGGTGCTGGTCCAGATCTTCTTCTGGTGGAACATCAACACCATCCTGCCCTACCTCTCGATCGGCATCCCCTTCACCCATGTCATGGTGCAGGCGTCCACCAACACCCTGATCACCCCACTCCTCGCGGCGATCCTCGGGCTCGGGCTCAACGAGGCCGCCTACATGGCCGAGATCGTCCGGGCCGGCATCATCTCGGTGGATCAGGGGCAGACCGAGGCGGCCCACGCGCTGGGGATGAGGCGCTCGCTGGTGATGCGCCGGATCGTGCTCCCCCAGGCGATGCGGGTGATCGTCCCTCCCACCGGCAATGAGACCATCTCGATGCTCAAGACGACGTCGCTCGCCTCCATCGCCACCGTGCACGAGCTGTTCTTTGTCCAGCAGGACATCTCCAACTTCAACTACAGGATCATCGAGCTGGTCATCGTGGCCAGCGTCTGGTACCTGGCCATGTCCTCGGTGCTGACCGTGTTCCAGTACTACATCGAGCGGCACTTCGCCCGCGGGTCGGTGCGCGGGCTGCCGCCCACTCCGATCCAGCGCCTTCGCCGCATGCTCTTCCAGTTCCACGCCGCGCCGCCATTCGGAAGCGCTGCCGAGCCAGGCGTCGAGCCCTGGCTCCCGCCCACCATGCCTCACTCGGGAATGTGAGCCGATGGCCACCCCCATGGTCCGCGCCGAAGCCGTGCACAAGAACTTTGGCCGCAACGAGGTGCTCCGGGGCATCGACATCGAGGTCGCGCCCCGCGAGGTGATGTGCATCATCGGGCCCTCCGGCTCGGGCAAGAGCACCTTTCTCCGCTGCATCAACCACCTGGAGAAGATCGACGCCGGGCGGCTCTGGGTCGACGGCGAGCTGGTCGGCTACCGAGAGCACGGTGGCCGGCTCCACGAGCTGCCCGACCGCGAGGTCTGCCACAAGCGCTCCGAGATCGGCATGGTCTTCCAGGGCTTCAACCTCTTTCCCCACATGACCGCCCTGGAGAACGTCATCGAGGCCCCCATCAAGGTCAAGAAGGAGGCGGCGGCGGTGGCCACGGAGCGCGGCCGGGCGCTGCTCGACCGGGTCGGCCTGGGGGACAGGCTGGACGCCCATCCCCGCCAGCTCTCCGGCGGGCAGCAGCAGCGGGTGGCGATCGCCCGGGCGCTGGCCATGCAGCCCAAGCTGATGCTCTTCGACGAGCCGACCTCGGCGCTCGACCCGGAGCTGGTCGGCGACGTGCTCAACGTCATGCGCGATCTGGCTCACGAGGGGATGACCATGATCGTGGTCACCCACGAGATGGGCTTTGCCCGCGAGGTCGGCGACTCCCTGGTGTTCATGGACAGCGGGGTGATCGTCGAGGCGGGCAACCCGCGCGACGTGATCGGCAACCCTCAGGAGCAGCGCACCAAGGACTTCCTCTCCAAGGTGCTCTGAGGGGGGGCCCGTCAGCCGGGCCGCGGCTCACCCGGCGTACGTGTAGTCCGTACCCCAGTCGAAGGCGACCTCGAGACTGCCGTCCGCGCAGGAGTAGGCGTAGTAGGTGCCGCCCCAGGCCAGGCTCCATCTGGAGACGGGTCCCTCCGCTGTGGCGGAGCAGCTGAAGCCGTCGGTCACGTACGGGTTGCCCTGTGCCGCCGCGGCCTGCTCGGCCACCACGTCGGCCGTCCCGCAGGTCGCACCGCCGGCGAGCGCGAACTCCGCCACGGTCGACCCTCCCCTCGAGAAGGTGGCCGGGCACTGGCCGTCCCCCGACGTCGACGGCTGGAGGCCCGGAGCGGGCCCGCCGGTGGGGCCGCAGGCCACGAGGGCGCAGCCAGCCGCCGTGAGGATGGCGGCGGTAAGGATTCTCATGGGAGCCCCAGCAACCGCATCGCGGCGGTGGCGGCGTCGCGGTGGCGGGAAGGGAGGGATTCGAACCCTCGGAGGAGCTTAACACCCCTCACCCGCTTAGCAGGCGGGCGCTTTCGGCCGCTCAGCCACCTCCCCGCGTGCCGCCAGTATAAGGTCCGCCGCTGCGACACCAGCGGGAGATCGTTCAGAATCCACAATCTGGCGACCGCCTCATCCGCACCAAGGGAGTCCGCTCTCCGTCTCACCCGCCGGGGACGCCCTCTCGCCACCTCAACCCCCACCTGTGAACTCCCTCCCCACCGACCCCGCGGCCGACTTCCTGCGGCGCCTGGCCGCAGTCGAGGTCCGGTTGCGCGACCTCTCCAGGAAACGGCTGGAGGGTCGCACCGACCCCGACCCGGCCAGCGGGGAGAGCTGGGACGCCAGCCAGATCTGGGCCCACCTGGCCGACTTCGTCCCCTACTGGATCTCTCAGGTGGAGCGGGTGCTGGCCGCGGACTCGCCCGACCCGGTCCCCTTTGGCCGCGCCCGGGCAAACGCCGACCACACCGCCGCAATCGAGCACGACCGGCACCAGGGGCCCAGCGCGCTGTGGCATGACGCCAAGGAGGACCTGAGCGACCTCCGAGCCCTTCTGGGTGACATCTCCGACCGCGCCTGGCAGACGAAGGGTGTCCACCCCACCCGGGGCGTGATCACCGTCCATCAGCTCATCGAGGAGTTGCTCATCGGCCACTTGGAGCTTCACGCAACCCAGCTGGAGGGGCTTCGAGCGGGCTGAGCCGCCGCCGGCGCCGGGCTGACCGGCCAGCGGCATGGGACACTATTCCCGGCGCACGGAGGGATGCCGGAGTGGTTGATCGGAGCGGTCTTGAAAACCGCAAGGGCCGCCAAGCTCTCGGGGGTTCGAATCCCTCTCCCTCCGCCAAAAGCC
>PLOF01000028.1 GCA_003142035.1 Candidatus Dormiibacterota bacterium | reverse complement strand
GAGATCCTGGACGAGTCCGGCGCAGACAGCCTGCTGCGCCTGAACGGGAGGCGACTCTCCGTGCGGTGGGTGCCGCGCGGCTGGCCTCGCGATCTCACCAACGCCTTCAACCAGCGGCCCCTTCCCGACGTGGTCATCGCCCCCCGGATGTCACCAGGGGCACAGGAAGTCGCCCGGCGTCACTCCGTGGGGTGGCTCGATGAGAGCGGCGCCGCAGAGATCAGCACGCCGACGCTTCTCGTCGTGCGAAGCGGCTCGCACCGGTTCACCCCCGAGCCGAGCGGCTGGCGCCCATCCACGCTTGGAATCTCGGAGGCGCTCCTCTCCGGCGTTCGAGGGACCGTGGACGCGATCTCCCGAGCGACCGGCTACTCGCCGAGATCGGCACAGGTGGGCCTGGCGTTCCTCGAGATGCGCGGTCTGCTGGTCGCGGAGAAGCGGCGTGGCCCGGATGCGGCACGGAGCGTCGCCGAGTGGGACCGACTACTGGACGAATACGCGGAGGCTGCGGCACGCCTCGCCCCACCGCTGCGGCTGGAGGTTGGCATCCTCTGGCGCGATCCCGCTTCGGAACTCCGGGATCTGGGTGACCGCTGGACCCAACGCCGGATCAGCTGGGCGGTGACCGGGGCGATGGCCGCCAGCCTCGTCGCCCCCCTGCTGACCACTGTCTCCTCCGCCGACGTCTTTGTCGACGCCCGCACCGAGCCCGCGTTGCGCCTTGTGGCCGAGGCTGGCGGTCGCGAGCCGATGGCCGGTGGGCGATTGACTCTCCGGCCGTTCCCGAGCGCCGGAACGCGCAATCTCACCACCGACACCGATGGTCTGCGGCTCGCCCCCTGGCCGCGGATCTTCGCAGACCTGCGCCATCTCGGTGTCCGCGGGGAAGAGGCTGCCGAGCACCTCCGTGACCTCAGGCGACCCACGTCGTGAGCCCTGAAGCCGGACGGAGTCGGCAGGCACGGCGTGCAGCCGAGCGCGCCCTGGTGCGGGTCATCCACCACTACGGTGCGACCCCTGAGTTCGTCCTCCTCGGGGGTCTCGTTCCGGAGCTGCTCTGCCGGGACAGCGGGATGCGGCACGCCGGGACCACGGACATCGACGTCCAAGTCGATCTCGAGGTCGCGACCGGGGCGGTTAACGGAGGGAGGCTCGAGCGAGCCCTCCGCAACGCGGAGTTCAGCCCCGACCGGGAGCGCCCCTGGCGATGGACGGCTCGCGACGACGAGCTCGGGGCGGTGATCAAGTTTGAGCTCCTGTGCGATCTGCCCGACCAGCCCGCGTCCGCCACCGTGAGGTTCGATGCAGCCTCCGCCCTGGGCGCAGCCAACCTCCGCGGAACCGGCGCCGCAGCCAGGGACGTGGAGCTGCACACGCTCCACACTCGCATCGGCGGCGTGGAGATGAGCGCGAAGGTGCGGGTCACCGGCACCGCGGGATTCCTGATGGCCAAGGCAGCGGCGGCGCATCATCGCCAGTTCCGCCGGGACTGGTACGACATCGCGTTCGTTCTACTGCATGGGCGTCTCGGCTCGATGGAGGCGGCCTCCCGCGTCACCAGCTGCTTTGGTGGTCCCCTCCCGGGCAACATGGTCACGGCACTGCGAGAGCTGGCCGCCAACTTCCACGCCCCCGGGGACCAAGGACCTTCCGCTTACGCTGCCCAGATCGTCATCGACCACCCGGAGCTGAGCGAGGATCGGGCGGCAGCCGACGCCGTCGTGGCCGTCCAGGCGTTCTGCGATGCGCTAGTTCACTGACCGGTCACCGGGGCGCAGGCCGAGATTGAACGGCACGGCAAGTCGGCGCAGCGGCTGGCGGCTCACCTTGGCGGCGCAGAAACCTTCCGGATCCACCCAGCGTATTGTCAATGGGCATGAGGAGGCGATGGGTCGCCCTCTGGGCAGGAGTGGCGGTCGCGGTAATCGCAGGGACCGTCACAGGGCTGGTCATCGCAACTCGACATTCGGTGGCGTCATCCCAGCATTCGGTGGCGTCATCCCAGCCCTGGTGGTACGTCCCTGGGGTGAGCTCGTGCGGGATTGCAGCGGTGTACCGGGTCGACCACGGCAGTCTGCAACGCCTGGGGGACTGTGCCGGAGATCTCCTTCTTCCACCCCCATCCGTGACGCTTCATGTGGGTCAGGAGGTTGACGTCCACATGGCCGAGGAGGGCTCTGGATACAACGGCAGCACCTTGGTCCCCGTGTTTCCGGCACCAACGAGCTCCCGCCCCGACATCCTCAGTCAGACGTCGCTTACTGGCGGGGGCTCCACGGTCAGCTTCGAGGCGCTTTCTCCCGGGAAGGCGGAACTGGAAACCCAGGCCTTCTGCTTTCGGCCCTACTCTTCGCCCACCGCCAGCCAACTGGAAACGTGTCCCGTACTCGCGGTCACCGTGGTCCCGTGAGGCCCACCGCAGGGTTGGACGCCAGCATCGAGAACGCCCCCGTGAGCTCACCCCGCGAGCCATGGCTACCCAAAGATCGCCTGAACCGCCGCTGCGGCCTGGGCCTCCAGACCGCGGGTGACGTGGGCGTAGACGGAGAGGGTGATCGCCTCCGAAGCGTGGCCGAGGATGCGGCTGACCACGTGAGCGGGGACGCCGCCCTGGAGCATCAGCGTGGCCGCGGTGTCGCGGAGCGCGTGGAAGGTCATCGGCGGCAGCCCAGCCCGCTCCAGGTGGGTGTGGAAGGCCCGGCCGAGGGTCTGGGAGTGCATGAGGGTCCCGTCGCTCCCCGGGAAGACCATCCCGTCCGCCGGCGCTGACCTTGCCCGGTGGGCCTAACGCGACCTGGAACAAGCGGCTGACGACGTGAGATAGTGCCCTGCAATCCGCCCGCCCGGAGAGAGCTGGACATGCCTGACGACCAGCAGATCGACTTCTCCTCGCCGGGGGACATCCCCTCGGAGAGCGGCTCGCCGGGCGCCCCGCCCAACCCCAGCGCCACCCCTTCGGGCTACGGCCACCCCTTCCGCCGGCTGGCTGCTTCCCGGGCGGAGGGCGGGCCTTCCGACTACGGAGCGCCGGGCTACGCACCGCCCGGGTCCCCGGGCACCGGCGAGCCGGCCTCTCCGGGCTACGCCCCGCCCCAACCCACGGGCGGCTGGTCCGCTCCATCCGATCCGCACGGCTCGGCGTACGGACCCCGGGCCACTCACGGCCGCCGGCCGGGGCGGGGGATCCGCGCCGCGGTGGGAGTGGCCATATTCGCCGTCCTCGGGATCGTTGCTTTCAGCTTTGTGAGCTGCACCATTTCGGCGTCCCAGGCCACCAGCCTCCTCGACAAGGCGACGACGGCGGTGGACAGCTCGGCCGGCGTTGACTACATTTCCACCGCGACGCTGAGCGGGGGGACGACGAAGCCCACCAGCGGCGACGCCGGGCAGAACGACGGCACCCAGACCGACACGGACCCCACCGCCTTCGGCACCGAGCAGTTCGACGTGCTCCTCGCCTCCAGCCAGATCCTGTACTTCAAAGGCAACGTTCCCGCCCTGGAGGACCAATTGGGCGTGCAGATGAGTGCCGCGCCGGGGCTCGCCGGGCAATGGATCTCGCTCACGCCCGGGGAGTCGCCGTACCCCTTGCTGGAGTCGGGGCTCACCGTCCCCGGCGCGGTGATGATCAGCGACTGCATCGCGACCTCGTCCAGGACGGTCACCGGCAGCGGCGGGACCACGCTGACCGAGATCGAGGGCTCGTTCGGCATCACGATCGACGGCGCGAACTCCACAGTCGCGACGTTTAGGTTGGATATCTCGCCGAGCACCGCCCTCCCCACCTCCCTGGTCGTCACGGACGCCGTCGGCGTTGGGAACACGGTGACGACCTTCACCAACTGGGGAACGCCGCCGCCGGTCAACGTGCCCGCGACAGCGATCTCCTGGTTGAGCCTGGACACCTCGCCGCCCCCGGGCGGATACGGCAGCCAGAGGACACCCTCGGCGTCCGCCACGGCGACGGCGACACCCATACCCACACCGACGCCATAGCCACGTCGGCCGGAACGGGTCTCACGGCGGCGGCGCTAACAGCGCTCGCCGGGAAGGGCACCCGACCGGTCCTCTGCGCAGAGCGCTCCGGGCTCGACTCCCTGCCGCCGCCGCGACCCGAAGACAGCCAAGCATGGGCGACGACCAGCCGTTCCGGCCCTCAGAGCCGGAGGGGAACCCTTCACAGCCGACCCGTCCCAGCCGGACCCCACGACGAGCCGGTCCGATCCATCGGCAGGGTGATTGCATCCTGGGTGGCAGGGCGGCCCCTCGGGCTACGAACCTCCGGGCGGCGGGCGCTCACCTACGACCAGATCGCCTAGCCTCCATGTCGGCGACTACCCGAAGATGGCCTGAACCGCCGCGGCGGCCTGGGCCTCCATGCCGCGGGTGATGTGGGCGTAGACCGAAAGGGTGATCGCCTCCGAGGCGTGGCCGAGGATGCGGCTCACCACATGGGCGGGAACACCGCCCTGGAGCATCAGCGTGGCCGCGGTGTCGCGGAGCGCGTGGAAGGTCATCGGAGGCAGCCCGGCGCTGTCCAGGTGGGTGTGGAAGGCCCGGCCGAGGGTCTGCGAGTGCAGGAGGGTCCCGTCGCTCCCCGGGAAGACCATCCCGTCCGCCGGCGCTGACCTTGCCCGGTGGGCCGCCAGGGCCTGGACGGTGACCTGCGGGATCGGGATGTCGCGGAGGCTCCGGGTGGTCTTGGGGGTGTCGATAATCCGGCCTCCGCCGATCCGGGTGGTGACCGTCCCGCGGACCAGGACGCGGCCGCCCTCGAGGTCGATGTCCCGCCAACGCAGGGCGCGGATCTCGCCCGAGCGCATCCCCGTGGTCAGGGCCAGGGTGTAGAGGGCCGAGAACCCCTCCCCCTTCGCCGCCTCGATCAGCCGCCTGGCCTCCGCGGCGTCGA
>PLOF01000012.1 GCA_003142035.1 Candidatus Dormiibacterota bacterium | reverse complement strand
CCGAGCTGCTCGCACGTAGCCTGGAGCAGCTCCCCCAGCTGGGTCCGCTCGATGCGGGTAGCCCGTCGCAGCTGCCAGAGCGGCGTGGCCGAGAGTTCAACCCAGTCCGTCGTGATCTCGCCGACGACATGCCCACCGCTGGAGATCGGGGCCCGCTCTGTGACCACGGTGGGCCGCGGTCCTACCAAGGCGCGCCCCACCGCCCGCAATCCCGCCGCCGCCCGCTCAGCGGGAGGGGCAGCGGGGTCGGCGGTGCGCGCAGCTCGCACGGCGCGCCGGGTTTCCCCCTCGCTCAACCCGCCGACGTGGGCAGCCAACTCCCCAGCAACGTCAGACGGGAGGCGCGCCATCGCGAAAGCCTGTGGTTGAGTTACCGATCCCGCTCCGAGCGGCTCGAGAATCTCCGTACGCCCGTCGAGGCTCGCCAGCCGTCGCATGCGCTCCGCATCGAGCCCCATGTGGGCGGCAATGGCGTTCCAACTCCAACCGGTCATGTCTTTCAACCGTCGGAACCCCGCCGCCGATTCGTCCACGCTGAGGTTCACCCGGCAGATGTTCTCCACCAGGGCCTTGACCAGCCGATCGCGCTCGGGCTCCTCCGAGCGAATGGAGCGGATGATCGACGGAATCGTCTCGTAATCGCCCGGATCATGCTGGGGCGACGCCGACTCCTCGGCCAGCACCCGGTAGGCGCGCAACCGCCGTTCCCCGGCGGTCAGGACGAAGTCATCCACGCCCTCGTCGGGCTGCTCCACGACGATCGGCAGCTGCAGCCCGTGCAGCCGGATCGTCTGCGCGAGCTCGGCGATCTCGAAGGCGTCGAACTCATGGCGGGGCTGCTGCGGGTTCGGACGGATCGCACTGATCGGCACCCGGGCGAGCCGCTCGACGCTGATCGCCTTGAAGATGCGGGCTCCGGCAGCGGGTCGCTGGCCGAGCAGGCGGTCGAGCGCGGCCGCCTCACGCGTCCTGCGCGTCTCGATGGCGGCCATCTCAGGCGCCCACCAGGATGCGGGTCGCGGGGCGGCGCTGGCGCGCCTCCACGGCCCGCACCACGAACTCGGTCACGTTCCGGTACGAGGCCGCTGCCGCCGAGCTGGGCGACCGGTGGATCACCGTGGTGCCTGCCAGGGCAGCGCTCTGGAAGTGGTCGCTCAGCATCACTGACGGACCGATAGGCACCCCTTCGAAGACCGTCTGCATGCGCTCGAGCATCCCCGTGTGAGGCTTGCCGCGCCGAACCATGGTCGGGATCGCCGCCAGAACCTCGAGGCCCGGGTTGCCCTCCGCCGAGGCGACCTGGATGGCGCTGAAGAGCAGCTGCATGCCGCTGATCGGCCACAGTTCGGGAGTGACGGGGATCACCACCCCGTGGGCGGCGTGGAGGGCGTTGACGGTGAGGGTCCCGAGCGCCGGGGGGCAATCGAGGAGGACCCAGTCGTAACTGCCCCCCAGGGTGGCCAGGGCCTTGCGCAGGGCCAGATGCCAATTCACCCGCCCGGCGCTCACCAGCTCGATGTCCGCGCTCCCGAGGCGGGGATCGGCCGGCGCGATGTCATAGCCCTGTTCGGTTGGCTGGATCACGTCGCGCAGGGTGGCCGCCTGGGTCACGAGGACCTGGTAGACGGATGCGGTGAGGTGGTCCACGTCGACGCCCGCAGCCTTGGTCAGGTTGAACTGGGGATCCAGGTCCACAGCGAGGACCCGGCTGTGATGCTCCGCGCCCAGGACGGCGGCCATGTGCTGTGTGGTCGTGGTTTTCCCCACGCCGCCCTTCTGGTTCGAGATCGCCAGGATGATCATCTCTACTCCCCGGCTCCGCCATATGTCTGCGACAGCCACGTGGTTCGGCCACCACACGTAGTGCCCATCACGCCCGACGTGCCAGCGCCGAAATTCCGCCCTATGTCTGCAACACTGCGGTGGTAGTGTTGGCGCACAAGGGGGCCGGTCAGACCGCTCATGCCGCGACACCGCTCGAGCGGATCCGCTCTGCCTGCCGCCGCAGCTCCGCGACAGGCACCGCCCCTCGGTGGGCCAGGGCCCAGCGGACCACCTCGAGCTCCGCGGCGGGGTAGAGATTCGTCCGGCGGTTGCGCGCCTTCACCGGCACGACCACCGCCTCACGCACGAGGAAGGCCAGGTAGGACTCGTGCGCTCCGGTCGTCGCCAGCACATCGGCGAGGAGGTACGCCTGGATGCCCGCGCTGGGCGGGGCCGACACGGCGGTCTCCATCAGTCAAAGCCGAGCGTTGTGACCGGGGACCCGCTCCGGCCGATCGGTGCATCGCTATCCTCCGGCGCCGCCGCCGCGTCGCGCTTCAGGCGCGTGACCTTCAGACCCCCTTCGGCGTCCGGCTGCAACTCGAGCCGGAGGTACCGAGGCTCGATGGCCCGGATCTCCGCCAGGGCCGTGCGGATGCGGGCGATGGACCGCGGTCGGTTCGTGTCCCGAATGCCGAGTGTCTCGAGCAGCCGGTCGTCGAGGCGGCGCTCGTAGAGCCAGCCCTCCCGGACCCGCCGGCCGCGCTGCCCGTCAAGGAAGATGAAGAGCCGCTTCGCCAGAGGGGTCTTCAGCTGCCCGCGCAGAGTGCGCCACGAGTAGCGGTGGTACTGCCCGAGCCGCAGCTGCTGGTGGATGAACTCCCCGATCTTCAGAACCACGGGCGCGCTCTCGGCCGTCCATCGCCCTAACCGGTTCTCCGGTGAGGCTTCGGAGATCTCCACGTAGTCCAGGATGTTGAACATCCGCGTGACCTTCTTCCCCTTCTTGGCGTCGTAGACCTCGGCCTCGAAGCG
>PLOF01000081.1:179-5043 GCA_003142035.1 Candidatus Dormiibacterota bacterium | reverse complement strand
CGACCCGCCGAGGTGGCCAAGGCCATGGCTGGCTTCGCGGGGGCCCTGGCCGCGGGATAAGGTGCGGGCGGCGCCGGCCACCTGTGACGATTCGCACAGCACGGTGGCGATCCAGCCCCTGCCGCCGCAATCAGCGATGCCGCGGGTTGGCGCGCGGCTGCCGCGAGAGGGGATCGGAGCTTGGCGATCAGACGTGGCGGCGAAATGGCATAGGCACGGGCAATCTCGTCGGACCCCGCTTCAGGAGGCGCAAACCGCCACCGGGCTGACCGCGAACGTGTTGGGAGACGTGGTCGTCGCGTAGATGACGAAGCTGGTGGTCTGACCCGGCCCGGGCAGCCCGCTGACCTGGGGCGTCCTGATCAGGTACTCGGCACTCGCCCCCGGCATCAGCCACACGGGGCCTTCGAGCACCGACGCCGGCTGCTGGGGGATGAGCCCCTCCGACACGATGAAGTGCGGCGCGAGCGCCGACGAAGCGTGATTGATCACGTCGACGGTCGCGGTGAAGTACTTCGTGGTGGCCGTGGCCCGGTCGACCACGACCGAGAGCGGCGGGCGGACTGCCAGCCCCGCTCCCGCGGCGACAACGGCCAGGCACCCCGCCAGGGCTCCCGCCGCCACCAGCGATCGCCGCCATCTCTGCAACGGCACCGACACCGGGCCCACCACCACGCACGCGAATGCAAAGAGCAGTGGTGCGAGCACGAAGTACTCCGCCGGATTGCGAGTGCTGATCAGAAGTGGGATCACCGCAAGCAGTGGTGCGGTGGGTTTCAGTCGCGCGTGGTAGCGGATGTAGAGAAGTAGCTCCGCAAGCCAGGCCAGGATCGCGGCGACACCGAACAGGCTGAATGCCCCGGTGCCAAACAGGAGGATCAGAGTGCCCATCCCGATCCCCCACGGCACGGCGGCCGTGGTGATCGGATGGAGGGTTCCCGCCAACCAGGCCGAGGGGCTCCAGATGATGAACGGAAGGTTGACCAGCAGGAAGGTGAGCACGACCAACCCAAGGTACGAGAGCCCAGCCGTCCACGGTCGTATCCGCCGATCCCGAGCAGCCATCACCACCATCACCACCATGAACGGCACCAGGAACCACGGGTTCTGCTTGATGCTGCAGGCGATTCCCAGAAAGACGGGGGACAGCCATCGTGCGGCCCATCCGACCCCCGGTGCCAGGAAGCGCTCGACGTCCAGGAAGGCCAGCAGCAGAAAGGGCAAGAACAGCAGGTCGAGGCAGGACGGGATCAAGAAGAAGACGGGTTGGAGCAGAACCATCAGGGCCAGGACGCCCAGGAACTGCGGGGGCATCCGGCGGACCATGATGACGAGGGCCACCATCAGCCCCAGGAACGTCCCGATGAGAACGGCATACGAATGGAGTCCCATCAAAGCGACCAGGGGGGCAAGGAGGAGGAGCGAGCCGGCTGGGTAGGAGAACTGGGCCACGATGGACCCGCCCAGGGTCGGCGTTCCGAATCGAACGCCGAACAGGTTGAGGGATGCGGCGTAGTTGGCGGTGTACGGATTGTGGCCGTGGATCAGGAGCGCGGCCCCCTGCTGCGCTTGGACGACCTCGTCGCTCTCGAAGGTTGATCCGACCCAGGTGTACATGGCGAAGAGGAGGAAGATGGCGCTGAAGCACAGCAGGAGCAGATCGAACCTCCGCTCCGCCTCCTCGGTCCGGACAAGGGCGGCGCCGATGATGGCCACCATGCCGAAACCGGCGGCGGCCACTGTGAATCCCGGACTGGGGGTGCCGAACGGCAAGCCGTACCACGTCTGTGACGCGCCGAGCCAGAGGATCCCGATCACGAACCGGACCATCTGCCGTGCGGTGATCGGGAAGGCGATGGGGGCCCGGGGGCTGGCGGTGCTCATGGCGAGAGCGCTCCGCCGGANNACCTGCTCCGAGGTCCCCGTCACCGCCAGGATGAAGTGCACCCGGACCGGCTGGCCGCCGTGATTGGCCACGGTCACGTCGGCCAGCAACCGCGAGCTCTCGACGCGCGCGCTCTGCACGGTGATGGTCAGGGGGGGCGGGACAGCCAGCGCCGCGACGAGTAGCCCGGCGGAGGCGGTCGCGAGCACGCCACCCCCCACCGCAAGCCCGGCTGCGAGCCGGCGGTGGGGCATCGCCCAGGGCGTGGCCGCGGCGGTGGTCGCGGCGATGATCACAACGGGAATCGTGAAGACGAAGTACGACATCAGGCTGCGGGTCTCGAGCAGCACTCCCAACAGGGGCAGAAGGGGGAACAGCGGCTTGAGACGGCCGTAGCACCGGACGAAGATGACCAGGGCCGCAAGCGTCAGCACTGCGCCGGACAGGACGAACAGGCCCAGGTTGCCGCCACCGAGCCCGTACGCGCTGACCAGCTCCGCCGGCCCGATCCCGAAGGGGACCAGCGCGGTGCGCAGGGGCAGCAGGACGCCGGTGAGCCACGCCCCGGGGCCCCACACCATGAAAGGCACATTGGGAATCAGGAAAGCGGCGGCGCAGATGAGCACGTAGCGCCCACCGGCGCTGAGCCACGAGTGGCCGCGCAGATGGGATTCGATGCCCACCCCGGCGACCAGGAAGGGAACCAGCAGCCACGGTGTCTGCTTGATGCAGCAGGCGAGGCCGAGGGCGATGGGTCCGATCCACCGGGCCATAGAGCGCTCCGCCGGATCCCCGAAGCGGTCCCACCGCCACACCGCGATGAGCACGAAAGGCAGCCAGAGCGGATCGGTGGCGCCCTCACCAACCAGGAGGAGCGGAATGGGCAGGATCAGAAAGAGGGCCACGGCGGGACGCAGCGACTCGCCCACCATGCGCCAGAGCAGAGCGCCCCCGATCACCCAGGCCAGAGCATCTGTGACCAGGCCGGCGTCGGATCCCTGACCAAATGCGAGGCTCGCGGGGATGTAGAGCAGGAACGAGAGAGACGGATAGGAAACCGAGTGCACCACCTGGCCACCGAGCGTCGGCGTCCCCCATCCCACCCCATACTGGTGGAGGGCGGCTGCGAGATTCACCCCGTATGGGTTGAATCCGTGGATGAGGGCAGAGGCGGCCGCCTGGCCAAACGCGAGCTCGTCGCTCACATACCCGTGCCATGAGGTCGCGACGACGATCTGAAGGGTGGCCTGAAGCAGGCACGCAACCAGGAGGAGGCGATCGAGACGTGCCTGTGCCGGACGTCCTCGCACCGCGATTGCCGCACCGATGATGCAGAGACTGCCGGCGGCCGAGACCACCGCCAACGCGGCGCCGAGCGGGACGAGGCCGGTCACGCCGATCCAAACCTGGGCCCAGTAGAGCCACACGGCGCCGATCAGCAGCCGCACGATCTGACTGGGGGTTAGCGCGAACTCCGACGGTGCGGTCCCCTCCGTCGGTGCGATGCGAGCGTCTAACTGGTGCGCTGTGCGCCCGAGGGGCACTGGTGCTCCTAATGAGACCGACCAAAGCATGCCGGGGGCGGCAGCCGTCCCAACCTACGCCGCGACTCCAGCGGGGTGGGCCACAGCCCTGTACCGGCCCAGTAGCCGCTGCGTCACAGGACTCGCTACCCCACTGTCACTGGTTTCCCGGATTCCGGTGTCACGCTCCTGCAACACTGGCCGGCCTCTCGGGGTCAGGCGGTACGGTGACGCGCGATGCTCAGACGGAGCCCAACGGTGCTTGCCGCTGCTCTCGGTGGCGCAGCCCTGCTGGCCTACCTGGGCCTCTGGACGCACGTAGGGGCCGTGCAGATCGGCCGCAGCGACTTCACCTCCACCTACGTCGGGGCGACCCTCCTCCGCGAGGGCCAGGGCGGCTCGATGTATGACGAGGCGCTGCAGGCTCCTCTCCACGCCGCTCTGATCGCACCCGATCGGGAGGGCAACCTCCCCTTCGTCAACGCGCCGCTCGCAGCCGCGATCGCGCTCCCGGTCAGCCTGCTCAGCCTCCAGGCCGCGTACCGGATCTGGTCGCTCCTCCAATTGGCCCTGCTGGTGGGGGCGGTGGTGGTGGCCATCCGCGCCGCACCCGGCCGGCGCACCCCGCCACCACTCACCCTGGTCGCGGTCGGGCTGGGCGCGCTCGCCTGCCTGGGCACTTTGGCCACCCTCCTCCTCGGTCAGTGGGACGGGCTCTCCGCCCTGGGACTGGCCGTCACGTACGCCTGCCTGCGCGGACGGCGGCCGGCGACCGCCGGCGCCATCCTGGCGGTGACCGCCCTGATCGCCAAGCCGCACCTCGCGCTCGGGCTCGCCGCCTTCGTGATCGGGATGCGCGACCGGCGCCTGCTCCTCGGCGCGGCCGGCGGGGTGGTCGCCTCGCTGCTGCTCTCTCTCCTGGTGGCGAGTCCGGCCGGGATCGCCGGTTTCGTCGGCGCCGCGATCCACTCCACGACGCGCTGGCAGCTCGCCAACATGGTCAGCCTGGTCGGGATCTCCGGTTCCATCGCCGGCAACGGCACCGCGTCCCACGTCCTGGCGGCGGTGGGGTCGCTGATCGCCATGGCCCTCGCCGCGGCCCTCGGCTCCGCGGCGAGGAACCGGCCGGCGCGGCTCGAGGCGGCGCTCGCGGGAGCGGCCGTGCTCTCCCTGCTCGCGTCGCCGCACGCCTACTGGGACGACCTCGCCCTGCTCGTCCCCGCCGCGGCGTGGTCGCTCACCGCCCTGACGGCCCGACGGGACGGCGGGGGCTCGCTGCGGACCGCCGTCATCGCCATCTGGGTTGCCATCAGCGTGGCCGCCTATCTGGACATCGCCACCAATGCCGCCGTCCCGGCAGGCCTCCTCACCCCGTGGACGCTGATCGCCGCCGCTGCGCTGGCCGTCGTGGTCTGCCGGCGACAGCAGGGACCGGCGCCGGCTACGGCAGCCGGTA
>PLOF01000081.1:0-144 GCA_003142035.1 Candidatus Dormiibacterota bacterium | reverse complement strand
TCCACGCGGTTCCGCTCGACCCAGGTCCGCTGGGGCGGTGGCGCCTCGACGGCGAATTGGAGCTGAATCAGCGCCTGGTTGAGGGCGACCGATAGGTAGAGTTCGTGGCCACCTTTCCGGGCCACTTCGAAGGCGTCGAGAATG
>PLOF01000080.1 GCA_003142035.1 Candidatus Dormiibacterota bacterium | reverse complement strand
TTGCGCTCCAGCCGCGGCAAGGTGAACTCGGGACTGCCCAGGCGCCAGTCGTCGGCGTCCATGGCCGCCACCCGCTCCGCCGAGAAGCTGTCGGTGAGCAGACCCGACTGCATCGGGCTGTACACGATGACGCCGGTGCCGTGGGCCGCGCACCAGGGGAGGAGCTCGGCGGCGGCCCCTCGGTTGATCAGTGAGAAGGGCGGCTGCAGAGAATCGACGTGGCCCACGCGCTCGCAGCGCTCCAGCAGCGCCACGTCGAAGTTGGAGACGCCGCACCAGCGGACCTTGCCCTCCTCGCGGAGTCGGAGCATGGTCCCCCAGCTCTCCTCGATCGGCACTCCGGTGTCGTCCGGCCAGTGGAACTGATAGAGGTCGATGGTCTCCACCCCGAGTCGCGCCAGCGACGCCTCGCACTCGCGACGGATCGACTCGGGGGCCAGCAGCCGCCGGGGGAAGGCCGTCGGCCGTTCCGGGTCCCAGACCATGCCGCACTTGGTGAAGACCAGCGGACGCTCCGAGGCGGGCAGCCCTGCCAGCGCTTGTCCCACCACCTCCTCGGAGCGGCCGAGCCCATAGATCGCCGCGGTGTCGACCCAGTTCACTCCGAGTTCGATGGCGTGGTGGATGGCGGAAATGGATGCGGTGTTGTCCTGGTTCCCCCAGCCGAAGGCGTACCCGCCTCCGCCGATGGCCCAGGCGCCGAAGCCGACGTGGGTGATCTCCGGCCCGACGCTGCCGAGTCGCCGACGAGGCAGTGCCATGACGCGATCCTCCTCAGGTGGGCCCGGCGCGGAACTCGATCAAGCGTAGCAACCCGCCCCTCCGATGCGCTCCCCGGGACCCGTATGCGGATCGGGGCCCGCTCGTGCGCCACATCGAAGAAGCGCTGCTCAGGCAGCGCATCGGGGACAGAGGGGCAGTTAGAATCGCAGGCCCATGCCAGACGCCACCGTCGAGAGCCCCCGCCCCGGCGCAGCGCCCTCGGGGAAGCGGCTCCGGGTGCTGAGCGGCATGCAGCCGACCGGGCGGATGCACCTCGGCAACTACCTGGGCGCGCTGCGCAACTGGGTGCAGCTGCAGGACGATTACGAGTGCGTCTTCTTCGTCGCCGACTACCACTCCCTGACCACGGTCACCGACCCGGCGACGATCCGGCCGGCGACCACCGAGATGGTCCTCGACTGGCTGGCCGCCGGGCTCGATCCGCAGCGATCCATCATCTTTCTCCAGTCCGACCTTCCCGAGGTCGCCGAGCTGCACCTCCTCCTCTCCATGACCACCCCGCTCGGCTGGCTGGAGCGGGTGCCCAGCTACAAGGAGAAGGCCGCGCAGTTCCCCGACAACCAGAACTACGGGCTGCTCGGCTACCCCGTGCTTCAGGCCGCCGACATCCTCCTCCCCCGCGCCGATCGGGTCCCGGTCGGCGAGGACCAGGCCCCCCACATCGAGCTGACCCGCGAGATCGCGCGCCGCTTCAACCATCTTTTTGGCCAGGTATTTCCAGAACCTCAGGGGCTGTTCACCGAGATCCCCCGGGTGATGGGCACCGATGGGGTCAGCAAGATGAGCAAGAGCCGCGGCAACACCATCGGCATGCTGGATACCCCCGAGCAGATCCGCAAGACGGTGATGACCATGGTCACCGATGTCGAGCGGCCGCGCCGCAGCGACCCCGGCCACCCCGAGCACTGCAACGTCTGCGTCCTCCACAGCTTCTTCAGCCCTGACCGGGTAGCAGAGATCTGGCAGGGCGAGCGGGAGGCGCGGACGGGCTGCGTCGAGGTCAAGCGATGGCTCGCGGAGGCAATCGCCGATTACTTCGCCCCGATGCGCGAGAGGCGTGCCGAGCTCGCCGCCCAGCCACATCTGGTCGACGACGTCCTCGCCGACGGCGCGCGGCGTGCCCGCGTCGCGGCTCGGCAGACCCTCGACATGGCCCGCGAGGCCTGCGGGCTGGCCGTCTCCAGCAGCGCGGGCTAGACTGGGTTCACACCGCCACCGCTGAGAGATCGAGGGCTTCGAAGATGGCCAAGCAAGGGGTTCGCTTCGCCCCCGGAACCGTGGTCAGCCCCGGGGAGTACCGCAACGTCGAGACCGGCCGGGTCCGCTACTTCGACGGCAGCTCCCCACTCCCGGGTCAGGTCAACGCGGCATCGTGGCAGCAGATCTCGGATCACTACCACGCCGGCGAATCCTCGGGCCCGGTGCGTCACACCATGCCAGACCAGGTCACTCACGAGGTTCGTTTCGCCCCGGGCACGATCGTGAGCCCCGGCGAGTACCGCAACGTGGAGACGGGTGACGTCCACTACTTCGACGGCAACAGCCCGCTTCCCGGCAAGACCAACGCGGCCGCCTGGCAGCAGATCTCCGACCACTTCCACGCCGAGAGCGGGCATCGGGACTGAGGCCTCCTCCGATCTCGCCGAGGGCGTCGGTCAGGCGCTCTCTGTGCTCCGGGCCGCCGCCGCCCCGGAGGGGCTGCTCGCCTCCGCGGAGCTCCCCCATTACGCCGCCGTCTGGACCCGCGATGTGGCCTTCGCCTCACTCGGGGCCAACGTCTCCGGCGACCCCAAGCTGGTCGAGGCGGTGGCGCGCAGCCTGGTGGGCCTGGCTCAACTCCAGGCGGAGTCCGGGCAGCTGCCCAACGCCTGGTGGCCCCGCCGGGGCTACTGGGACTTCCACGAGGCAGGCTGCACCGACGCGACCTGCCTCTTCGTGGTGGCCGCCTCCCAGCACCTCAGCGCGCATCCGGATGGCCGGCTCCAACGCCGGTTGTGGCCGCACCTGCGGCGAGCGATCCGCTGGCTGGCGGACCAGGACGCCAACCAGTTCACCCTCATCGACTCGCCGTCCGGCGGAGATTGGATGGACTCGACGCTCCAGCGCTCGGGGAAGCTGCTCTACGTCAACGCCCTCTACCACCGGGCGCTGCTCGGGATGGCGGAGGTCTTCCCGGGCGACGCCGAGCCATACCTGGCGCGAGCCGCACTGCTCCGCCGCAAGATCGACCTCCTGCTCTGGCCGGAGCCCGGCTCCGACCACGGCGAGCTCCTCCAGGGAGTCGGGTACCCGCATGGCTCCGACGCCGGCTTCCCCCACCCGGTCGGCCCGGCCGCCCGCCGCGACGCGATGCGCGAGGATCGGCGCCACTATCTCTCCCACGTCGACGGTGGCCGCTACGTGGACGAGTGCGACGTCCTGGGCAACGTCCTCGCGGTCCTGTACGGGATCGCCGCCCCCGAGCGAGCGCGGCTGATCATGGAGTTCCTGCACCGGAGCGCGGTCGGCGTCCCCTATCCGATGCCGACCTACACCCGGAGCTTCGAGCCCGGCGACCGCTGGGGGATGTACCGGCACGATCTGGAGCGCTTCCAGGACGAGCGCTGGCGCAACCCCCCCGGCCGCTATCACAACGGCGGGGTCTGGCCCTTCATCGGTGCCCTCTACGTGGTCGCCCTGCAGCGGGTGGGGATGGCGGCCGAGGCCGGCGCCGAGTTCACCCGGCTGACCGCGGCGAACCGGCTCAACCGGGCCTCCGGACCTGGGTGGGGCTTCCACGAGTGGATCGACGCCCGGACCGGAGAGCCCGAGGGAGCACCCGGCCAGAGCTGGAGCGCGGGCGCGTACCTGCTGGCGGCGGAGGTCCTGAGCGGGCGCCCGGTCAGCCTCTGACGGGGAGGACCTCACCAGTCCGCCGCCTCAGGCGTCCATCACTCCTTGTCGGTGACCCGGTACTCCAGGTACGCGCCGAACATCAGGCGGGTCTGCGCCTCCAAGGCGGGGATGACCGACAGCGCCAGCCCGACCACCGGGTAGAGGAAGAGCTGGAAGTCGGCGTAGAGGCGGCGCCACTTGCCCCACTCGCTGGGCTTGGGGCACATCGCCCGGTCCACCACGATCAGGACCAGCGTGTTGAGCAGGGTCATGGTGAGGATGACGGTGGTCAGCAGACCGAGCGCGGTGGCGGTCGGAGAGAGGCTGTAGTCGAGATCGATGAGCGCGGGCAGCGAACCCCCGATGGGCAGCAGGAGTGGCAGCGTCGCCCAGGTGAGGTGGTTGAACATCAGGTAGCGGAAGCGTTGTGCCCGCAGCCTCCAGGGAATCTCCGGATGATTGAGCAGCCGCACGCAGACGTAGGGCACGTCAGTCGCGCCCCAGGCCCAGCGCTTGATCTGGTTGTACTGGCTGACGTGGGTGGCAGCGTAGTCGCGCGCTCGCGGAGCGTCACCGAAGACGGGAAGGAAGGCGGGCCGCACCTGGAGCTGCTCGCCATAGCGGAAGAAGGCCTTCCAGAAGAAGCGTGAGTCCTCGGGGATGACATCGTCGTCCCAGTACCCGGCCTCGGTGAGCAGCTTCATCGACATGGTGTACGAGGAGAACATGACCAGGCGCTCGGGATGCTGGTGGAGGAACATCTGCCACTGGGTCGCCGCCGTCGCCATCACCCGGACCGCCGCCGGCACCCGCCAGAGGTTGTTGAGGAAGACGGGCACCGGCTGCCAGATCGAGGTCAGCGCGCGGTCGACGTGCAGGAAGTTCCAGGTGACGTAGGCGAAGTACTCCGGGTGCAGGCGGAAGTCAGAGTCGAGGTCGGTGATCAGCGTCCGGGTGGGGTCCAGCCCGAGCTCGTCGCAATGGCGGCGCAGCACCGGTCCGCCATAGGCCATCGCCGCCGACTTGCCGACCACGATCCCGGGAAGCAACGGGTCCTTGATGTGAATGAAGGCGCGGAAGCGGTCACCGAGCTCCCGGCGCAGCCGGGCGACATTCTCACAGCCGGCCAGGTCGGTCTCCCGAGTGATGATGGCGCAGACCTTGAGCTGGTCCGGGTAGTGCTGGGCGACGAGTGCGTCGACGGTGGCGCGCAGCACCTCGTAGCGCTCCGTGTAGGTGGGGATGAGCACGCAATGGGTGATGTCGTTAGGGCCAGGCGCGCCCTCGGAGGGCTGGATGGCCTCGCACTCGGCCCACCAGTCGGTGGCCTCGACGCGGTGCAGCTCGTGGAGGGAGCGCCACACGAAGTAGACGGTGACCGCGGTTCGGAGAAACCAGTAGGCATCGAGCAGCACGGCTCCCAGTCCCAGCACCCAGAGGTCGGCGGGGTCGTTGAACCGGATCGCGAAGCCGACGATCAAAGGGGTCAGCAGCACCGCCCAGGTCATCGCCCCCGGGGCGATCTCGAGGGCGCGCTGCTGAGCTCGGGGGGAGAGTGCCCTCCAGGTGCGAACCGCCATGGTGCCCGATTCTAGGCTGACGCCCGGGTGGGCCTTGGCAACTCTCCCCTCCACACCCGGGGCGGCACCGGGCTGGCGAGGCGGTATCCTCGCTCTCTCAGCACTCATCCCACGACGAGAAGGGGAACATGGCTGGCGACGATCTAGACGACGAGCCCGCTGACTTGGACGCCGTTGCGGGCGACGACGATGACCTCGAGCTGGTCGTCGGCGAGGTCCACGACGTCCCCGAGGTCGAGATCCCTGATGTCGTCGACGTCGAGATCCCTGATGTCGTCGACGTCGACCTGGTCGACGACCCCGTGGTCCAGGTAGACGACGAGGAGGAGGCTGACCCCGTGGTCGGCCCCGTCCTGCCGCCCCCGGTGCGGCCTCAGCCGGGCCGCCCGCCCAGCGCCCGGGAGGAGCCGCCTCCACCGTTCGCCGTCGGCGAGCGGGTGGTGCTCATCCAGAACACCCGCCCCCGCACGGGCACGCTGATCGGCAACTACCCCGTCGGCACCACTGGCAGGGTCGAGACGGTGCTCAGCCAGACGGCGATCGTCCGCTTCGACTCGGCGCCCGACACCAAGGAGGTGGTCGCCTTCACCTGCCTTGAGAGCGGCGAGAAGCCGAGCGACGAGAAGCCGGGCGACGGGGAGTCCCCAGCCTAGCCGGGGAGGGACGTCAGGGGCGGTTCGCGAGCGGCCGGTCGCCGGAGGGCTNNATCTCCTGGTCACTGCCCCCTGAGATGGTCACCGGACGGCCATAGCGGACCCGGAGATGGCCCCGGCGGGGCAGCAGCCAGCGGCCCCGGACGATGGCGTGCTCGGTTCCCCAGATCGCCACCGGCAGCACCGTGGCCCCGGTACGGCGGACCAGGAACCCCACGCCCGCCTCGGCGGGGCGCATGCCGCGGCCCATCGAGCGGTGACCCTCCACGAAGATGAGCAGCCGCCCGCGGCCGCGGAGGATGTCGAGGCTGATCCGCAGGGCGCGGCGGTCGGCGGCGCCCCGGTCCACGGGGAAGCAGTTGCATCCGGCGAGCAGCCAGGCAAGCGGCGGCGGCCGGAACACCTCCCGCTTGACCATCGCGAAGAGGGTGCCCGAGAAGAAGGAGCCGATGATCACCCCGTCCCAGTTGCTGATGTGGTTGGAGGCGACCAGGAGCGGACCCTCCAGGGGCACGTTCGCAGACCCCTCGAAACGCAGACGGCGGAGGAAGAGAACCCGCAGGAAGTTGCGGCAGACTCCGGCGGTGAGCCGGTAGCGCCATGAGCGGCGGCCGTCTCTCCGGACCGGGAACAGGGCAGGGAAGCCCCGAACGGTGGCGGGCACAGCCAAGATGGTGCGACATCGACCGGACCGCTCGGGTGGTGCCGAAGCTGAGCGTTCCACCCACAGGGCGGTGGGGGGTGCCCCCCAACCGCGCGCCCTCCCCGGTCCACCGCGAGGCGGTGGGCATAATGCGGTTCCAGCCGCCCCCTTAGCTCAACGGCAGAGCAGCCGGCTTTTAACCGGTTGATGCGGGTTCGATCCCTGCAGGGGGCACGGCCGGGAGGGCCGGACCGCGCAGCTCACCGAGCCGCCGCACCCCGGCTCGGGTGGCGATCGCCATCAGGCCATCCAGGATCTCGAGGCTCGCGGCGGGGTTCACGAAGGTCGC
>PLOF01000093.1 GCA_003142035.1 Candidatus Dormiibacterota bacterium | reverse complement strand
CCACTACTCCCAGCGGCGGTCCCGCAGATGGAGAAGTCTGTGGGGAGAACGCCGCGCTGGCGCCGGTGCCCAGGGTTACGACGTGCAGCGAGCTGACACTCTCGACGAAGCTCTGGCCCACGACGGCGCGGTCATCGGGGACGCTGCAGGAGAGGACGGTCGGACCGCCCAAGGGGTCCTCAGTCCCGAAACGCACGACCCGACGCGAGGCTCCGGTCGCGGGGTCGTCGAGGAAGAGGGCTCCTGCCTCGGACGTGCTGCTCTGCTCGACGAGGTCAGCACCGCTCGGCTGGCGGAAGGAGCAGAGGTGGCTACTGTCGCGAGCCCAGGTCACTTGGCTGATGGCCCCTGCGACCGGGGAGCCATCGACGCGCCCAACGACGCTTGCCCCGGACGTCGGTTGCGTGTCCGTCACCAAAGCCGTGCCGTCGGGGGACTGGAGGACGCTGGCTGGCTGCGAGGAGCTGAACCGGACGCTGCCCACCTGGTCTCCGCTCCAGTCGTAGGCAACCAGCAGGTCGTCATCGGTGCGATCCCGGAACCAGATCGCCGGATTCTCTGCGGAGGCGACGGTGCTCGGAACCTCGACGACCCACTGATGCTGGACTGAACCGGCGGAGTTGCTGCTGCCACCGCAGCCGGCCAGGGAAGCGGCGGCGGCGATCGCCGCAGCCATCACAACGCCCAGACGGGAAGGCCTCGAGTCGCCGGCCGACCTAGATTCGTTCATCGTCCCTGTGGAGGAGCCGTCGGTGGGAGCGCGCCTTCGGTCGAGCCAATATCCCGGATGAGCCGATGGCGCCCTGGCCGTATGCGCTCAGTTCATCCGCACAGTTTGCTCCGGTGAGAGTGACAGCACACCGGGATGGCCCAGAAGGCTCCGTAAACCTCTCTATCCCAACCACTTCCTANNGAGTCCTGCAGGGGGTACTGCTGACGGCCCGGAACCTCCTCCCCCGCCCCGGCGTTAACTTGGCGTGGTGCACGCGGCAGCTGCCCGCCTCTTGTTGATGGCCGCCTTGCTCGCGACCATGACCGGCTGCGGCGTCAGCGCGCCACCTTCGACGCCATCCCTCGCAACACCGGCCTCGGTGACTCCAACGGAGACCTCGCCGTTAGCCACGCCAAGCGTGTCGCCGACGACATCGACGGAGGCGACCTTCTTCTCGGTGCCGACCTCGTCCCTCTCGGCGATCTCGGTATTCGACTGGAACGGACAGCTGGTAGGCCAGGGCACCGCGTCGGTGCCCCTTGAGTGCTGCACCGTCGAGCAATCACCTGACGGCTCCCGCCTGGAGGTGGCCACGGCGACCGGGAGCGTGGTGCTGGGTCGGTTCGGTCGGCCAGTTCAGAGCCTCCCTCCCTCCCTCTCCGGGGGGACCTGGGCCGAGGACGATGTTCACCAGTGTCTGGCCCAGGAAGACAGCCCCTCGAGCACAGAGGGCGAGCTGTATCTGGTCGGACCAGGGGACCAGAGCAAGAAGGTGGCGACCATCTCCGGTTTCGGCCCTCACACGGCCACGGGCGTGGTCGCCTGTGACGTAGGCGAGAACCTGGCTCTGCTGGCCACCAGTTTCATGGGGAGCCCGGAATCGCTGACCGAGATCCGACTCAGCGACGGCGCGATCCTGTGGCAGCGGAAGGCAGGCGCATCGAGCGGGGCCTGCTCCGTGCCCCAGGTCATCTCTCCCGGAGCTACCTACGGGGCCTCCAGCGATGACCAGGGGGGCACGATCTGCGATCTGGCCACAGGTACCGTCGTGGCCGAGCTCCAAGGCGAGCCGCTGGCGGTCTCGTGGGACGGACACGTGGTGATCGCGAGGATTCTCTCGCCGTCGAACGGCTACTCCTTGGAGGCGATCGACTGGCAGACCGGCGCCGTCATCTGGAGCGGCCCGCCCCCGCCGTCCACCCTCCCCGGGCTTGTGCCCACGGTGAACACCGAAGACCAGCCGAACGGGGACGCCATCGCCCTAACCACGGTGCCCGAACCTGGGGCCGACTACTCCGAAGACCTGGCGGAGCTCTGGCTCATCCGGCCCGGATATCCGGCCCAGGAGCTGAGTGATGACGCTGAGCCGGGAGTTCTATAGGAGGCTCTGCCATCCGACACCCTAGGTACTGCATGTGGGGGATTCGGGCGACTTGCTCCAGTAACGGTGACGGCACACTCCGCCGGCCCAGTTGTTGGGGGCCCAGTCACTTGTGCGAGGCCGCGGACGTAGATACTGAAAGGGGCAGCTTGCATCTTCCCCGGTATTGAGGGCGACGGAGTGAGGCTCCGATTCCTGGCCGGCATCGCGGTACTGACGGCCGCCTGCGGAACGGTCGACCACGCGTCGACGACGCCAACGCTCGCGCCCTCCGCGGCGTCGGCCACTTCCCCCAGCGCCACGCCCAGTCCGGCGACTCCTCCGGGAAAGGATTACCTGCCCCCGACCCCCTATCCCGCTTCGGCTGGACCGTACGTCATCGACCTGACCTGGGTCGGCGACTCGATGGGGTGGGCCCTGGCCGCGGTGCCCTGCGCGGGCCAGCTCTGCCCGGCCGTGGCGGCGACCACCGACGGGGGTGTCACCTGGCAGCCCCTGCCCAGCCCGCCCGTGTCGCTCTACGCGATCGCGGCGGCTCAAGGCGACTGTGAGCAGGGGGGCACCTGCGTCAGCCACATCCGCTTCGCCACCCCCAAGATCGGCTATCTCTTCGGCCCCGGCCTGTTCATGACCTTGGACGGCGGTGAGAGCTGGAAGAAGGTGACCAGCCTGCCGGTCGAGACCCTCGAGGCGGCCGGGGGAGACGTCTTCCGCATTGTCTATGACCACGGGGGCTGCCCGGGGCCGTGCAACCGCACCGTTGAGAAGGCAACAGTCGGGTCCAACCCCTGGCAGACGCTGCTCCAGATTCCCGGTTCGCTCCAGATTCCCGAGGCGGCCCTGGACACCGCCACCCTCATCCTCGAGGGCAGCCAGACCATCTACCTCCCCATCTACGGCAACCCGGCGGGTGGCGAGCCGTTCACCACCCTCTTCCGGTCTCTGGACGGTGGCCAGACCTGGCAGGAGCTGGCCGACCCGTGCGTCAGCAAGACCGTCCTCGGGGACAGCGCCATCGACTTTGCCGCGGCGCCGGGCGGGTATCTGGCTGCTCTCTGCTTTGCGAACGGTGACCCTGGGGCACCGGCAGTCCTCACCTCGGGCACCAGCGGCTCTTCATGGGGAGCCCGGCTGCCGGTGCCGGTATCGTCCGCGGGTCTCATCGCTGCTCCGAGCTCCGGCACTCTGGTGGTCGGCCCCGCGACGACGTCCGGCGGAGGACCGTACACCTCAACACTGTCGGTCTCCACGGATGGAGGGCTCGATTGGACCACCGCCACCACCGACCAGGTGAATCTGAGCGCGGCACCGCTCGGCGCCAATCTCTACCTCGGCTTCGAGGACACGAAGACCGGCCGCTGGGTCGGTGATGATCAGACGATCTTGACCACCACCGACGGTGGGACGAACTGGACGGCGCGGCCCTTCGTGATCGGGTAGGTGGCTATCCCCGGCCGTCTGTCCGTCGCCGACGCTTGGCTTGCGCTTGCTCCGGGCGTCTCTTCCCTTGCAGGAAAGAATGGGACACCGGGATGGTCCAGGCTGACCACGCCAGCGTCTCACCGGGTGTCCAGTCGTCGGGCCAAACGCTGCTGGCAGAACTACACGGGGACGGCCCGGGAACCTTTCTATCCCAACCACTTNNCGAGTCCTGCAGGGGGTACTGGCGGCGACCGACGACCAAGCCGGCAGTCGCGTCTCAGCGCGGGCTGCAGTAGCGAACCCTCCATAGATCGCCAAGTCAGGAGATGGCAACAGGAGCCTGCATCGTCCGCGACTGCACGACCAGCCGGCCGGCGCCATACCGGGCATCCAGGACCGCTTGTGCGCTGGCAACCTGGGCGGGGGTCAACAGAACGGACTGGACGGACGACGGCACGTTGGTGGGCGTCTCCAGGGTGACGTCAACGACCCCGTTCACCAAGTCTCCCGACAGCGCCTCGATCGCCAACCCCTCTCCCTTCAGGATCGGAGAGTCCTCGGCCACGCATTCCTCAAGGGCCCCCAAGTATCCCGCGCTGTACGGGACGCCGACGTAGGTTACGTGCATGCCGGCGCGCCCGGCGAGGCTGTCGACCTCCGCTACCAGGGCCGGGTCCTGGCCGGCCAGGTAGATGACCAGGTCGCGGTCGTCGGTCACCTTCATGCCGCCGTAGGAAGCCGGGAAGTCCGTCGCGCCCACGGAGTTGATCACCTCTTCCGCCAACCCGGCAGTCCACGGCTGGCTGGGAATGGGATAAGCCGGTCCGGGCGGTGGGGCCGAGATCCCGGCGCACTCAACCGTGGCTGGCATGCTGCCCGACGAGACCGTCGACCCAGTCGAGGGCCGTACCGTGGCCGCGTGCCTCTGGGGGGCGGAGGCCGTTGGTGACGGCGAGGCCCGCCACGTGGTGATTGCTGGGATGGCGGCGGCGATCAGCACCGCCCCGACCAGTGCGGCCCGGAGCTGCTGGCCTCGTTTCATCAGCACCCCTGCCCGGGAAGCCCAGCGACATGGGACACCCCGCTGGCCCTCAGCTTAGCCGTCGCAAGGGGCGTGGTTCGGTGTCTTCAGTGAAGAATCAGTCCGCTCCTACCCGGCGGGTCGGCTTGGCGGGGTCCGGCGCGCTTGGACGCTGCTCAAGCGAGTCGACCCCGACACCCTATCCCGCCTCGGCCGGGCCGTACGTCGTCGACCTCAGCTGGGTAAGCGACTCGATGGGGTGGGCTCTGGCTGCGGTCCCGTGCGCCGGCCAGCTCTGCCCGGCAGTCGCGGAGACCACCGACGGGGGCGTCACCTGGCAGGGTCTCCCCAGCCCGAGCGTGGCATTCTATGGGCCCGAACCGCCTCCGACCGCCGACTGCCAGCACGTGGCCTGCGTGAGTCACATCGGCTTCGCCACCGCCTCCATCGGTTATCTCTTCGGTCCGTCCCTCTTCATGACCGTCGATGGCGGCCAGACCTGGAAGCAGGTGACCAGCCCGGAGCGTTCGGGGAGATAATTGGGCACACGTCCATGCCACCCCGCCTCCTTCTTGGTGCGCTTGCGGTGGTCCTCCTAGGAACCGCCGCTTGCTCCCCGTGCTCCGATGGCCGGGAATTCAGCCTTTCCCTGGTCAAGGACAGCGGCGGAGAGAGTT
>PLOF01000109.1 GCA_003142035.1 Candidatus Dormiibacterota bacterium | reverse complement strand
GGACCTCTTGCTCCCAAAGCAAGCGCGCTACCGGCTGCGCCACGCCCCGATGCCCTAGAGGATAGGGCACCCGCCAGGGCAGGGCGGGGCCGGCCCCGCGGGGTCAGCTCGAGAGCGCCGTCCGCCGGCTGGCCCGGCCCAGCTGGGAGGCGTCGAAGGGGGTCAGCTCACCGGCGGGAGCCGCGCCCTCGGCCACCCGCTCCGCCCAGTCGAACTTGCCGTGGTCGAAGACGGCCACGATCTCATCGCCCGGGGCCCCGTCGGGACGCGGACGGGTGATGGTCAGACCGTGGGAGCTGAGGCCGAAGCCGGTCGCCGCGTAGTCGCGGTCGAGACCGGTGTGGAGATGGACTCGAACGATGTCAGCCATGAAGCTCCTCGGTGCGACGTTTTCCAGGCCCCGGCCACGCGGCCGTACACCCCAGCATGGGCCACCTGGCCCGAGCCGTGTGGCCTGGACCGTACCCACGCCCGGCCGGCCGAACGGCCCCGCGGCCTGGACGCTCCCCCCTCTCGCGAACTGACCAACCCCGGAGCCGGGCCGCACCCGTCAAACTCGCGACCGGATGGACATCCTCGACGCCATCATCGCGATCCTGCTGGTCGGCTTTGCCATCTCCGGGTACCGGCGCGGCTTCACCTGGGCGGGCTCGGCACTGGCCGGCCTGGTGGTCGGCAGCGTGGTCGGCGCGCTGATCGCGCCGCCGCTCACCCGGTGGATCTCGCCGGGACCGCACAGCAGCGGCCAGCCCCTGGTCGCCACCGGCATCTTCGTCGCCGCCCTGCTCATCATCGAGGGGATCGGCAGCGCCTTGGGGTACCGGGCGCGGGTCCTCACCCTCCGGACCCGGCTGGCCACGTGGGATTCGGTGGCCGGCACCTTCACGAGCTGCCTGGGGGTGCTCTTCATCGCCTGGTTCCTCGGCTTCACATTCGTCAACAGCTCTCTGACCGTGCTCGGCAGCCAGATCGACAGCTCGGCGATCGAGCGGGGCCTGCTCGACATCGCCCCCGAGCCCCCCGCCTTCCTCGCCAAGGTCCAGGAGTTTCTCCAGAACAACGAGCTGCCCAACCCCTTCACCGGCCTCTCCCCCACCCTCCCGCTCGAGCCCCTCCCGGCGAGCACCGACACCGTCGGGGTGCGCACCGCCGAGGCCGACGTATCCCGGGTGATCGCATACGGCTGCGGGGGCCCGGGCGGCGCCCTGGCGGGCTCGGCCTGGCCCGTGGGACACGACCTGATGCTGACCAACGCCCACGTCGTGGCCGGCTCGTATCGCGTGACGGTGCAGCCTCCGGGCCAGCAGCCACTCAACGCCACGGTGGTGCTCTTTGACTCCAATGAGGACGTCGCCATCCTCTACGTCCCCGGCCTGGGGATGTCACCGCTGCCGATCGCGAGCGGCAATGCCCCGGTGGGGACACAGGGTGCCGTGATCGGCTACCCCGATGGGGGTTCGGAGACGACGGTCGCGGCGGCGGTCCGTGGCACCGAGGAGGCGACCACCTGGAACATCTATTACTCCGGCTCGGTCACCCGCGAGACCGTGGTCGTCTCCGCCGACGTGATCCCCGGCGACTCCGGTGGGCCGCTCGTCGACCTCTCGGGTCGAGTGATCGGCGTCACCTTCGCGACGAGCACCACCTCCGCGGACGAGGGGTACGCGCTGGCGACCTCCGACATCACCGGGGAGATCCAGGCGGCTGACGGCCACACCGCGGCGGTGAGCGCCGGCACCTGTGTGAGCGGTTGACCCAGACGCCTCAGCGAGAGCGGCGGAGCGCGTCGGTGAGCTTGATGCGAGCGCCGAAGCGAAGGATCGAGTTGGCGTAGATGCGGGCGCCCAGCCAGGTCATCCCGACGATGCTGGCCAGCACCAGGACGATGGCGAGCAGCCCCTCCCAGAGCGGCACCTCGCCCGCCGCCATCCGGATCGACATCAGCACCGGGGTGAAGGGCGGGATCAGCGAGATCACGGTGGTGAGCGTCTCCAGGCCCGGCGACACCGCACCGCCGCCGGTCACCGCGTCGATGGCCGGGATGGCCACCACGTAGGCGAGCAGCCAGGTGACGACCAGCAGCATCGAGACCGGCACGGTCGCGCTGCTCACCTCCTCGACCCGCGAGACCAAGGACGCCGTGGCGGCGAGCATCAGCGCGTAGAGGATGAATCCGAGCACGAACCACATCACCCCGATGGCGACGGCCCCGATCGCCGCGCCGGGCAGGGCGAGCACGCCGGTGGGCACGGTGAAGAGCAACCCGCAGACGGCGATGATGCCGAGCTGGATCAGGCCGACCAGGCCGATGCCGACCACCTTGCCGAGCAGGAGCTGCCCGGGCCTCACCGTCGAGAGCAGGATCTCCACCACCCGGCTGGCCTTCTCGGCGACCACCCCCTGCCCGATCACGCTGCCGTAGATGCCGATGAAGAGGTAGAGGGCAAAGGCCATGACGAAGCCGATGATCGGTCCCTGCAGCTGGGCCGCCGTGGCCGGGTGCAGGGTGTCGAGATGCAGCGAGACGGCATCGACCTGGCTCTCGACGGCAGCCGGGCTGAGGCCCGCAGCGCTCAGGTCGTTGGAGAGCACGTCCTGCTTGGCGAGCGCGACCAGCGCTGCCTGCAGGGTGGGGTCGATCCCGGTCTCGACCACGGCCTGGGGAGCGCCGGGCGTGCCCACGACCAGGGCGTCGAGGCTGCCCGCGCGCACCTCCGACCGGCCCTGCGCCTCGGTCGCGACGTCGCTCACATGCACCTTGAACCCGAGCGACGGGGCCGCCGCCTCGAGCGGCTGGGCCAGCGCCGTGGTCGAGCCCGAGAAGGCGACATTGAACGTGGTCGTCGTATTGATCCTGTCGATGACCGCCAGCTGCAGCACGGCGTACAGGGCGAGCAGTGCGACGGCGACGATCGTCCCGATGATGAAGACCTTGCCGCGGATCCTGGTCGCGAACTCGCGGCGGGCGATCAGGTAGACGGCGCGGCGGGGGCTGAGCCCGGCGCGTTCGGGGGCTGTGCCGCTCACGCGGCGGTCTCCTCGGTGATGACGGTGCGGAAGAGCTCGGTGAGCGTCGGCGTGTCGCGGCGGAATTCACGAACCGGGCCGGTGGCGAGCGCCGCCTGCAGCAGCACTTGATCGCCGGCCGCGGCCTGGAGCTCGACCAGCGTCCGCGAGCCCTCCATCCGCACGACCGCCGCCCCGGGCACCTTCTCCGCCCACCCGGCCGCCGCCATCGGGACGTCGACCCAGTAGCGGGGAGCCGACCCGCTGCGCAGCTCCTCCACGGAGCCGGCAGCCAGCATGCGGCCGCCGCGGATGATGCCAACCCGGTCGCAGAGCTCCTCGACCAGCTCCAGCTGGTGGCTGGAGAAGAGCACCGAGATGCCCGCATCCGCCTGTTCTCGGAGCACGTCGCTCATCACGTCGACCGCCACGGGGTCGAGCCCCGAGAAGGGTTCGTCGAGGACCAGCACGTCCGGCGAGAAGAGCAGCGCCGCGGCCAGCTGGACCCGCTGCTGATTGCCCTGGCTCAGCTTCTGGAGCTGCTCGCCACCGCGGTCGCCGAGGCCGAGCCGCTCCAGCCAGCGGGCGGTGGCCGCGCGGGCGTCGCGGGCGCGCATCCCGTGCAGCTCGGCCAGGTAGACGAGCTGTTCGGTCACCCCCATGCTCGGATAGAGACCGCGCTCCTCGGGCATGTAGCCGATCCGCCGACGCGTCGCGAAGGTGATCGGCTCCCCTCCCCACCGCACCTCGCCCGCGTCGGCCGCGAGCACGCCGAGGACGATGCGCATGGTGGTCGTCTTGCCGGCGCCATTGGGCCCGACGAAGCCGAACAGCTCGCCCGCCCGGACCTCGAAGCTCAGCTCGTGCAGCGCCTCGACGTGCGCGTACCGCTTGGACACCCGGTCGATCTCCAGCACCCGGTCGGCCACGACTGGCGCCTCCGCTTGGAATCTGATATCACTATGATAGTATCAATTCCAGCGACCGGGAGTCCATCCGGGCGGGAGACATCCGAGGAGATGGCGAGATGACCGTCGACACAGCGCAGAGCGAGATCCCGTTCGTCGCGCGGGCGACCATGACAGAGCGGACGAAGAGGGCCGCGTCCGGCCTGGGCGTGCTCGCCCTCATTGTGCTGGGGCTGCTGGCCGGTGCCGCCCTCTTCGTGGCGGGCATCCTGCTCAGCCAGCACGCGGGAAGCGGCACTCCCCTCGGAATGCTCATCGGCGCCGCCGCGGTCGCCTTCCTGGTCGGCGTCTTCGCCCTCTTCGTGACCAGGCGGACGAAGGAGGCGGGACCGGGAGCGGGCGTCCTCGCCCTGGTCGCGCTGGGGGTGGTGGCCGCCGCCGTCCTGGTCGTGGTCGGCGTCGCTCTGGGGGGCGAGGTTCCCCCCGGCATGCTGATCGGCGCCGCTGTCGGGATCATCGTCGCCTCCCTGGGCGCGGCTCACGGTCTGACCCCGGTGGTGCCGGGGGAGGCGCGCGTGGTGCAGCTGTTCGGTCGCTACCAGGGCACCGTTCGCCAGCCCGGCCTCTGCTGGGTCAACATCTTCGCCGAGCGGCGCAAGGTCTCCACCCGTATCCGCAACTACGAGACCGGGGTGGCCAAGGTCAACGACGCCGACGGCAACCCCATCGAGATCGCCGCGGTGGTCGTCTGGCAGGTCGAGGACACGGCGGAGGCCCTGTACGAGGTCGACGACTTTGCCCGTTTCGTCGACATCCAGACCGAGACCGCGGTCCGGCACGTGGCCAGCACCCACCCCTACGACGCCCACGAGGATGGTCAGCTCTCCCTGCGTGTCAACGCCACGGAGATCACGACTCAGCTCACCGCCGAGATCGCGGAGAGGGTGGCCGCCGCCGGGGTCAAGATCATCGAGTCGCGGCTCACCCGCCTCTCCTTCGCCCCCGAGATCGCCCAGGCGATGCTCCGCCGGCAGCAGGCAAGCGCCGTGGTCGCCGCCCGCAAGACGATCGTGGAAGGCGCGGTCGGCATGGTCGAGATGGCGCTCGCGCGCATCAAGGAGCGCGAGATCGTGGATCTGGACACGGAGCGCAAGGCGTCCATGGTGTCCAACCTCCTGGTGGTCCTCTGCAGCGAGCAGAACACGCAACCCATCGTCAACGCCGGCACCCTGTACAACTGATGGGAGCGCGCGGAAGGTAACCGGGGAATCGACCCTGTGGCTGAACGCAAGAGCCTGCTGCTGCGGCTCGACCCCGCCGTGCGTGACGCGCTGGTGCGCTGGGCGGGTGACGAGCTGCGCAGCAGCAATGCGCAGATCGAATTCCTGCTGAGGCGGGCGCTGGCGGCAGCAGGACGGCTGCCGTCCGGCGCCGGCCCGATCCCGCGGCGGGGCCGGCCGCCACGGGAGGCGGACGCGAGCGATGAGTGAGGATCGGGGCGGGGTGGTGGTCCTCATGGGCATCGCGACCACCGGCTGACCCGTGTACCCTGCGGGGTCATGCCGAGCTTTCACCTGGTCGCCGACGTGAGCAGCGACACCCCGGATCGCGTGCGGCCTGTCGTGGCCCAGGTCTTCCCGACCGGTGTCACGGAGATGGCCGGGGGCTTCCACATCGAGGCCGTCCTCGAGGGCGAAAGCGCCCGCGAACTCAACCGCACGCTCCTCTCCTCCCTGCGCAGGGCGGAGAAGCGGACGCGGCTCCGCGCCGCCTGGACCTCAGGCGACACGACGGAGCGCTTCTTCGACTACGGGTCCAAGGGGAGCCGCCCGGCCGGCTGACCTCTGCTCAGCCCGCCGGCGCGCGGGCCCTCGTCTCCTCGATCTCCCCAAGAGCCCGACCACCACGCGCCCACCGGTAGGGCCATGATTCTGCCTATGTCCACCTCGACCGCTCCGCCCGACCACCCCAGCCACCACTCCGGCCCCGGCTATGCCGCCGCCCCGCCGCCTCCGGAGCTCGGCTTCGACGACGGCCTCTCGGAGCGCTTCGTCCATTGGCTCAATCACGTTCCCGAGGCGCACCGGAACGTCGACGCCGCGGCCGACGAGCGAGCCGAGGCGGTCATCTCACGGCACGTGGCGAGCTGCCGCAAACACCCCTTCGAGGCGCTCTTCGTCGCTCACCGCCACCTCGGTGACGCGTCACCCGAGGTGCAGCTGCAGGCGCTGCTGCTCGCCTCCGAGGCGCTCTGGTGGCTTCACCACTACGCGGACGCTCAGCTCGCCGCCGAGACGGCACTCCGGGCTCACCCCCGGTCCACCCAGGCGCTCTGGCGGCTGAGCGTCGCCCAGTACAAGGCGGGCCACTTCGGGGAGGCCGAGCGCAACCTCGACGCCCTGCTCGCCACGGTCAACACGTTCGCCCCCGCCTGGAGCCTGCGCGGCCAGACCAAGTTGTGGCAGACGCCGGACACGCCCTCCGCCGGCGGCTCCGATTTCGAGGCGGCCCACGAGCTGGACGGCACCTGGCCCGTGCCGGTCCGGCTCAGCAACGCCGACTTCCAGAAGCTGGTCGACAGTGCGGTCCTCGAGTCCATGGCCGACATGCGCGGCGCCTTCCAGCAACCTGTGGTGGAGATCGAGATGCTGCCCGGGATAGCCGCGGTGGCCGGGGGCGACGACCCCGACATCCGCTGCTCGTTCTTCAATCCCACGTACGCCGGCACGAGCGGCCCGCTCAGCATGCTCGGCGGCGACTTCGCCGCAGGCGCGCGGCGTGACATCGCCCCCGGCGCGCGGATCGTCCTCTACCAGCGCAACATCGAGAGCCTCTGCAGTGACCCGGCCCTGCTCAGCCAGGAGGTCACCAAGTCGTACGCGGAGGCGCTGGCCGGCTCCATGCGCATCGACGCCACAGCGGTCCAGGGGGCCCCTGAGGTGCATGCCGAGGATGCGGACAGGCCCGCAGCGGACCAGCTCTAGCCGGGTGGGCCGGCCCAGCGCGCTTGCGGCGGTTACACCCCCACGAGGACGCGCGTCGCCTTGGTGGCGACGGCGGGATCGCGCAGTCCCCGGTACATCGGTGGGATCTGCCGGTCGACACCCAAGAGCGTGTACACGGCGATCATGGCGCCGTGAATGGAGTACTCGACGGTGAAGACGACGTCGTTGGGGATCTCGACGAACTGGCCCACGAAGGCGAAGTTCTCCGACCCGTCCGGCACCACCTTCGGGCGATCACCGGCAGCGCGGCAGGCGAACAGTGCCGACGCATACGGCATCATCACCGTGGTCACCTCGGTGGTGGCGAGGACGTCGTCGAGAATGTCGTCGAAACCCAGCTGGTGCACGAGCTCGGTGAGGACCTCGGTCCCGGTGGCCTGCTGCATCGGCTTGCGGACGTAGTCGCCGACGTTGCCGGTCGTGAACCCGTAGCCCCACAGTGTGTAGGTGTCGTCGGGCATGTCGCGGAAGTGCGGCTGGTACGGCACCACGATCGACAGGTGCCAGCCCGAGTCCACAAAGGTCGTCAGGGCCCCGGTGCCAGGCTGGTTACCGCTGAAAGCGGTGATCCGGTCGAGGAGCGTGCGGCCGTGCAGGGTGAGCGTGAACGACTCCCAATTGTCCTCATCGATGTTGCCGTAGAAGGCCATTGGCCGTCCGAAGTCGGGGGCCTTCTTGGAGATCCGGTCCCAGAGCGACCAGCCGTGGTCCCGGCGGTCCCGGATCATCTCGGGGACGGTATCGTTGCCCCCATAGGTGGCATCGGCGGTGATGGAACCGATCGTCACGATCGTGAAGTCGTGCGCGCCGAGCTCGATCGTCCCGGGGCCCGTGGGGTTCTCAAAGTGGATCCGGGTGGCCCGCCTTCTCCCGCCAGGTGCCCCGCTGAAATCGATGTCGACGACGCGCGTGGCGAAGCGGACGTCGACGCCGTGATCCAGGAGCCACCGCTGCAGCGGTACCACCATCGAGTCGTACTGGTTGTACACGGTGCGACGGACGCCTTCGAGGGTGTGGATGCGGGAGAACTCCTGGATGAACCGGCGGAAGTAGCGGCGCAGCTCGGCGGCGGAGTGCCACTTCTGGAAGGCGAAGGTGGTGCGCCACATCTGCCAGAAGTGAGTGGTGAAGAAGTGCGGGTTGAACATCTCGTCGATGCGTTTGCTTCCGAGCAGCGCCTCGGGTGTGGCGATGACCCGGAGCACGTCGGCCCGGTCCCGGACGGAGAACCCGTAGTCGGTGGCATCGAGGATGTGGTGATGGGCATCGACCAACCGAGCCCGCGCGTCCGTCTTGACGCGTGCATTGAACGCCCAGATCTCGTCCTTGACGCTCATCGACGGGTCGGAGAGGGAGGGGATGGTCGAGAAGAGGTCCCACACCAACCGGTACGCCTCCTCCTCGAGCATCCGCCCGCCACGGCTCACGAAAGCGCCAGGCTCCAGCGGAGATATGGCTCCGTCGAGCGAGCCACCATCCAAGCCCAGCTCCTCGAGGATGTGGATGCGCTCGCCGGGCAAACCCGCGTCACGGATCGCAACGGCCGCGGCCGCCATGCCCGCGATGCCGCCGCCGACAATCCACAGATGATCGTTGCTACCTGTCCTCGCAGCATGTGTGGTCAAGGTCATCATTCCTCGTTTGAGCTCCGAATCGAGCGTGGTCGGTATCGCATGGGGACGAGAAAGGAGCTAACAGCCGTCTCGCTCGTGCAGGGCCCGGCCGCTCCGGCGTCGGAACTCCGGTCTCGTCCAGCTGTCCGGTGGTAAGCTCCGAGAAACTCCAGACTCGAAATTTGGAATATCATATCTCGATGAAGGTCACTGCCGCGGGAGCGGTCGCGCAAGGCCCCCTCGGGCTCGCGCGGCGGCCCCGGCTCTCGGACCAGGAGACCGAGCGGCGGATGCTGCACACGGCCACGTCGCTGATCAATGGCTCCGGCCTGACCGTGAGCCTCGACCACATCAGCTTCGAGGAGGTGATCCAGCAGGCCGGTGTCTCGCGCAGTGCCGCCTACCGCCGCTGGCCGTACAAGGACCTCTTCTACAGCGACCTCCTGAAGGAGCTGGCCCGAGCGGCGCGCCCCGCCGCCGTTTCGGGTTTCGAGGCCGCCGCCGTCTCGATCCGGGCCATCGCACTGGCGCACTCCGACTGGCTGGAGACGGCGGACGGTCGCCGAGACCTCGTCTTGGAGCTGATCCGGCGCGGAGCGCTCAACGACTTCGAGACCATGCTGGGCTCGACGGAGTGGCGCACCTACCTCGCCCTGCATGCGAGTTTCCTGAGCGTCGTCGACGAGAAACTGAGAAGCGCCTTGCAGGCCGCCCTGGCCAGTTCCGAGAGGGGCTTCATCAGCCGAATCGCCAGCGCCTGGCAGCAACTGGCAGGGCTGCTCGGCTACCGGCTCCGCCCGGAGGTCCAGGGCAGCTTCGAGATGATCGCGACGCTCGCCAGCGCCACCGTCCGGGGGCTCGTGATCATGGCCCTCGCCACCCCCGAGATCGCATCGCAGCGCGTCCAGGCCCGACCCTTCGGAGCGGCCCAGACAGCCGAATGGTCGCAGGCGGGACTCACCGCCGCAAGCATCGCCTTCGCCTTCCTCGAACCTGACACCACGATTGAGTGGAACGAGGAGCGGCTGGCGGGCGTCCGCCGTACGCTCGGGTCGCTGCGCAGGGTGCGCGCCTAGCCTCGACTCCGACCCAGTTCCCGACCAGCAGAATCACCCACCGCCCGCCAGCGCGCGGAGCACCAGGGCCAGATTCGCCGGCCGCTCCGCCATCCGGCGCGTCAGGTACGGGTACCACCGTTCGCCGAAGGGCACGTAGATGCGGACCTCCTCCCCGGCGATGACCAGCCGGGCCTGCTCGTCAGCGCGAATCCCGAAGAGCATCTGGTGCTCGTGGGCAGGGCCACCGCGCACCGCGATGAGCCGGTGGCAGGCGTCGATCAGCGCCGGATCATGGGTGGCGATGAGTGGCGTCGCACCCCCGTCGAGCAGGATGCGCAGGCACCGGAGGTAGGCGGCACGGATGTCGTTCCGCCGCTGCCAGGCCCGGACCGCCGTCTCCTGATAGGCGCCCTTGCAGAGCCGGATGCGGGAGCCGGGATGGGCGAGGACGCGACAGTCGGCCTCGGAGCGGCGGAGCGACGCCTGGACAACCAGGCCGGTCGATGGGTGCTCGGCGCGCAGCCGGATACCGATGCCGAGCGTCGAGTCGGTTGTGGTGTGGTCCTCCATGTCGATGGTCACCGGCATCCCCACCCCGGCCGCCGCCCGGCAAACCTCAAGCGCGTTCTCGAAGGCCAGCTCGCCATCCAAACTCTGACCAAGCGAGGAGAGCTTGAGCGACACCTCGGCGCGCGGCGCCAGCCCCTCGGCCGCGAGCTGCGCGATCAGCGCGCGGTGCACCGCGACCGCCGCCCTGGCGCCGGCAGCGTCGTGGGTGTCCTCGCCGAGGTGATCGACGGTCACGGAGAGGCCCCGGCCGGTCAGCCGCCGAACCGCCGGGACCGCGCCGGCCAGGTTCTCGCCGGCCACGAAGCGGTGGACCAGGCGTCGGGTGAGCGGCGCCCGGGAGACGACCTGCTGCACGCCGCGTCGCCGCGATGCCCAGAGGAGCGAGTGCCGGAGCACCGCGGGGGCGCCCCAACCGGAACCATCCGACGCCATGAGCCGATTATCGGCGCCAGCTCCCGATCCGAGGGTCGCGACCGCCCCCGGCACCGGTCGGACTACGCCAGCACCACCTCGATGCCGAGCTCGCGGATCTGGGCGACCAGCTCGGCGTCGGCACCGTCGTCCGTGACCAGCACGTTGATCGCGTCCAGACCAACGATGGGGGTGAACCCCGCCCGACCCAGCTTGGACGAGTCCGCCACCGCCACCACCCGGCGTGCCCGCGCCGCCATGGCGGCACCGACCTCGGCCATCAGCATGTGGGGGGTGCTCAGGCCGCCCTCGACGGTCAGCCCGTCGCAGCCCAGGAAGGCGAGATCGGCGGAGAGCTCGCGCAGGTTGCCCAAGGTCACCGGGCCGACCGAGGCCTGGTAGTCGGGGAGGTAGAGGCCACCAAGGCAGATGAGATGGGGCTGCTCCCAGGTCCCGACCTCCTGGATGACGGGCAGCGAGCTGGTGACCATGGTGATGCTGTGCGGGGCGCGCAACACCCCGGGGATGTGAGCGGCGATCTCGGTCACCGTGGTGCCGGAATCGAAGAGAACCACGTTGCCGGCCTGGACCAGGCCGGCCGCGGCGAGGCCGATGCGCCGCTTCTCGAGCGGGTGCTCCCGGTCCCGGGCCGGGAAGAAGCCGGTGAGCCGCGCGCTGGCCCGGCTCACCGCGCCGCCGCGAACCCGCCGAAGCTTACCGGCGTCCTCGAGCAGGGTGAGGTCGTGGCGAATCGAGGTGTCGGTGACCCCGAACTGAGTCATCAGTTCGGTGACACTGAGAGTATCGCGCTCCTCGACCATCTTGGCGATGCAGTCGCGCCGCGCCTGTGCCGTTGTCACCGTGAGCCGAGGCCTCCAACTCCGTCCGGCATCTTGCGCCGACAAGCATAGTCACCCGAGCGGGCTGTGATCTGGGTCAGGCGGAGGGTGGGCGCCCCCTAGGGGGCGCCCACACACTCCGTCGGCCATTGGGGATGGGTCAGCTGATGGCGTCCGCCGGAGCGACGGGCTCGCCCGTACCGTCGTCGTGGTACTGCTCGCGCTTGATCCGGAAGAACGGTGCCTTGGTGATGTACTTGGAAAGCAGAGCCAGTGGGATGCCCACCAGGAAGAGGCACACGGCGAGGACGAGGACCACGCCGGAGGTACCGGGGATGGACCTGAAGATCACGTAGGAGAGCACCCCCGCGCCCACCAGGGGCAGGAGCAGGCCGAGGAAAAACTCCTTGATGTCGCGGAAGACGATGCTGCGGTAGTACCAGATGCTGAAGAGCGCGATGACGATGTAGTACCCCGCGAAGAGCAGTCCCCCGGTCGAGTCGATGTAGATGATGGTCGTCTGGAGGCTGCTGCTCAGCAGGTAGAGGGCGAGTGCGACCACCGGGATCACGGCCATGATGAGCAGCCCGGCGATCGGGGTGCGCCACTCGGGGTGCACCTCGCGCAGGGACTTGGGCAGGACCCGCTCGCGGGCCATGCCGAACATCATCCTGCTGCCGTCGACGATCTGCGACTGGGTGGTGGTGGCGAAGGAGGAGATGACCGCGAGGGCGATCAGGTCGACGAACCACTTTCCGGTGAGGCGGCCGCCCAGGTACGGCAGCACGTTGCTCGCGTGGGCGGTGATCGCCGACGCGGGTGCCAGGCCCTCGAGGCAGACGAAGAGCATGACCACCCAGAGGGTGCAGAAGGTGATCGAGATCAGCACCGAGCGTCCCGGGTCCTTGGGCTTGTTCTGCTCGTCGCCGAGGTAGATCGGCGCGTCCCATCCGCCCAGGAGGAAGGTGGCGATGACGGCGCCGGCGAGGATGCCGGTGAAGCCACCGGGCGCGCTGGTGGAGGTGAACCACGCCCAGGTCGGGTGGGTGATCCCGGCGGCGTGCGAGGTCAGCTCGGTGATGAGCCCCCAGACCGCCAGCGAGCCGATGATCACGTACTCACAGAGCACGATCCAGCCCTGGAACTTGACGGTGGCGCGGACTCCCCGCACCGCGATCGCAGCCACGATCGCGCAGACGAGGACCGCGACCACGAAGGTGAGGGGCTTGTTGGACTCCTGGCTGGGCGCCACCAGGCTGAGGACGGTCGACCCGAGCAGCGTGATGTTGCCGATGTTTGACGTGAGGGCGGTCATCAGCACCATGATGCCGACGGCAAAACCGATGACCGGCGAGAGCCCGTGGGACACCCAGCGCACGGGACCGGCTGCCGAAGCCTCCCAGCGGTTCAGCCGGTGGTAGGCGACGGCGCAGCAGAGCATCGAGGCTCCCGCGATGATCAGCGCCAGGGGAGCGCCGAGGCCGGCCGCACCGATCAGGGCCCCGAATGTGAGGGTGGTGGCGGCGGTCGGGGCCACGTTGGTGATCGACACGATCCAGTCGCCACCGAGACCGACCGATTTCGGTCTCAGCCCGACGGCACCCGCGTCGCTGGGAGGGGTGGGCGGATCCATGCTCATCGTTGTACTACCTCTTTTCTGTGTGCCTGGTCTCTTCTTCTCATGGCGGCTGTCGATGCCCCTTCTGTTCCCTAGCGCTGGAGGATCGCCGGTCGCGCGATTGGCCCCGACGGGGTGTCGAGGACGAGCGACGGCCAGCTGTCGGTATTGGAGACGGACCGGGCTCCGGTGGCGGTGACGAGGAAGGTGTCCTCGGACTTCGCCCCCTGCACCGATGGGTTCCAGGCGAACCCGGCGCCGAGGGTGATCTCCGTCGCCGCCGCGGCGGTGCCGGGAACGACGTCGAACTCGCGGGAGAGGTAGCCGACCGGTCCGCCCTGGAGATGGGCGCGCCATTCTCCGGGGAAGCCGGCCGCGGCGTAGGCCACCTCGGCAGCGCCGAACACGCTCTCCCACGTCCTTCCCGGCCGGGTGGCCGCGATCATCGCCGCGTCCACGCTGCAGGCCGCCCGGTGCCGTGCCTCGAGGTCGGCCGCGGGGGCGCCGGCGGAGACGCTCCGCGAACAGGAGATGTTGAGCCCGCCGCGCATGCCCACGATGACGGCAAGCGCGTCGCCACCGGTGACGGCCTGGGTCGGGATCGGATGCCGGAATCTGCGCCGCCGCTCGGCCCCGCCGACCAGGATGAGGGAGGCGAGGATGCTGCGCTCCTCGAGGGCGGCCGCGATCCGCGCCGCCAGCTCGCACTCGCGCTCCGAGGGCACCCAGTCCCGCAACGCCCCCTCCAGAGCCAGGGCGCACTCCGGGCCGAGGGCCGCGAGCCGGTCACCCTCCTGGGGGGTCAAGGGAAGCCGCAGGCCGCCGAGATCGCCGGCGACCGGGGTGCCGGGGCCGTTGCCGTCGTTGGCCAGACGCCCTCGTCCCGCGAGCTCGTCGCACACTCCGGCGAGACCCTCCGGCTGGTACCAGGGGGTCACGTGCAGCTCAAAGCCAAGCCCGGTGAGGCCGCCCTCGGCGATCAGGCGGGGCTCCTCCACGTTGCTGGTGATGAGGTGGGCCCCTTCCTGGTCGACCAGCGCCCAGACCGCCCCGGGCTCTTCGTTGCGGCTGACGCGGTCCTCCAGACCGGCGGTGACCCAGGCGACCCCCGCCTGGCTGGTGAAGAGGGCGGCCGTGTAGGGGGAGGCGTCCAGCCAGGAGCGCACCCGGTCGAGCTTCGCCGCCACCTCGGACGAGCGGGCCGGGTCCAGCGCAGCCGGCGTGGGCGCGCTGCCCACCCCTTCTCGAGGCTCCTCACTCACCGCTCTCCCTCCGCCATTGCTTCGGTTTTGCTTCGGTTATGCATTTCGGATGCCCTACCATCGGACGAGGGGGAATCCTAGCCATACGCAGCACGAAGGTCAAGCGGCCACTTTTCGTAGCTTCTTCAGAGGCCTTTCGAAGCCGGGACGACCGGTCCGTGCAAATTCGAACTTGCAACATCGGGGCAAGTCGGCTACCGTTCACGGCGTCATGGGGATGGTTAACCCATGAGCTTCCGAAGTAAACTGCACGTAAAAACGAAGAAAGGCGCGAGGTCTCCCATCCGTCCGGCTGCCGGGCGCATAGAGTCTCGACGCTGCCACCCGATTCGGCGGAGGTTTCTTGGATGACCACGGGAGAGGATATCCGGCTCGGACGGCTGTTCGACGGTGGCCGCAACGCGGTGGTCGTAGCGGTGGACCATGGCCTTTACAACGGTCCCGTGCCCGGCCTGAACAACCTGGCGGCGACCCTCGGACGTCTCGATGCCGCTGACGCGATCCTGGTGAGCCCGGGGATGGCCTCCCACGTGGGCCACGTCTTCGCCCACCGGGGAGCGCCGGCGATGATCGTCCGGCTCAACTGGGGCACCCAGTACGCGACCCAGTGGCAATACCACGAGAGTCGGAGCGTCCCCGTCCTCTCGGCCTCCGAGGCCGTTGCCCTGGGCGCCGACATCGTCCTGGTCGGGATGTCGATCAAGACCGGCTCCGAGGCCGTCGACGCCGAGAATATCGAGGTGGTGGCGCGAGCCGTGAGCGAGAAGCGCATCGCCGGCGTCCCCCTGGTCGGCGAGGTCTACCCCGCGGGTCATGAGGACCTCTCCCCCGACGAGCGCCACGAGCAGATCGCGGTCGGCTGCCGCGTGGTGGCCGAGCTGGGAGTCGACCTGGTCAAGACCTTCCACACCGGGGAGCGCTTCGCCGAGATCGTGGCCGCGACCCCCGTCCCCGTGCTCGCCCTCGGCTCGCGCAAGCTCCCCCGGGAGCGCGACGCCCTGGAGCTCGCCGCCGAGGCGGTCGCCTCGGGAGCCCGCGGTGTGGTCTTTGGCCGCAACGTGATCCAGGCCCGCGACCCCCAGAAGTTTCTCGCCGCGCTCCTCTCGGTGGTCAAGGACGGGGTCTCCGCCGATGCGGCGGCCGCGCACCACGGTCTGGGCGAGGCTGTAGCCGGCTGATGGGCCTCCTGATCGGGGTCGACGCCGGGACCACCTCGATCAAGGTGGGCCTCTTCGACGGCGACGGCGCGGAGTTGGCGACGTCGGAGCTGCAGTACGTGCTGCAGACGCCCGAGCCGTCCCGCGTCGAGCTGGACCCCGATCTCTACTGGAACGCCCTGGTCCGCGGAGTGCGCCGCGTCCTCGCGGATGCGGGGACGCGGGGCTCCGACGTCCTGGCGCTCGCCGTCTCCAGCCAGGGAGAGACGGTGATCCCGGTGTCGGCGGCGGGCGCGGCGCTCGCGCCCGCGATGGTCTGGCTGGACAACCGTGCGACCGAGGAGGCCGCGGAGCTCGCCGAGCAGATCGACGTGCCCACCCTCTACGCGGCAACCGGGGTGCCCACCATCGTTCCCACCTGGACCGCCTGCAAGCTGCTGTGGTGGCGGCACCACGATCCCGCGCTCTTCGGGGAAGCCGCCCACTTCCTGCTGGTGGAGGAATTCCTCCTCCACCGCCTGACCGGGCGCTTCGTGACGGAAGCGGGGGTGCAATCGACCTCGCTCCTCTACGACATCGTCCGGCACACCTGGTGGCAGCCGATGCTCGATCTCATCGACCTCTCCGCAAGCCGGCTGGGAGAACTGGTGCTGCCGGGGACGGTGGTGGGATCGCTGCGAGCGGATGCCGCCGAGGCCCTCGGGCTCCCGGCCACCGTCCGCGTGGTGGCCGGCGGCATGGACCAGTCGGCGGGCGCGGTCGGGGTGGGCAACATCGCCGCCGGGGTGCTCTCGGAGAGCACCGGCGGCGCCCTCACCGTGCAGGCGTCGATCGACCGGGCGGACGGGGACAGCAGCCGGCAGACCCCCGTCTACGTGCATTCGGCCCCCGCCTCCTACCTCTACTGCCCGGTCTGCCCGACCGGCGGGATGGCGCTGACCTGGTTCCGGGATCGCTTCGGAGAGGGCGAGGTCGCCCGTGCCGCCGGTCAGCCCGGGTTCAGCGCCTACGACCTCCTGACCGAGCTGGCCGCCACCGTCCCGGCGGGGGCCGAGGGGCTGACCATGCTGCCGCACCTCTCCGGCGCCTTCAGCCCGGAGTACGAGCCGGCTGCCACGGGCGTCTTCTTTGGCATCACGCTCGGCCACGGGCGCGAGCACTTCGTCCGGGCGATCCTGGAGGCGGTCGCCTTCATGCTCCGGCGCAACATCGAGCTGCTCCAGGGCATCGGCGCGAGCGCCGCCGAGGTCCGCTCCCACGGCGGCGGCGCCCGCAGCGCGCTCTGGAACCAGATCAAGGCGGACGTCTGCTCGCTGCCGGTCGTGACCCTGCAGGGGACCGAGGCGGCAGTGCGCGGCGACGCCCTGCTCGCCGGGGTCGCCACCGGGGCCTTCACCGACCTCGACCAGGCCTGCCGGGCCGCCCTGCACCCGGAGGCACGTTTTGAACCGGACCGCGCCACCGCAGCCGCGTATGAGGTCGCCTACCGGCGCTACATCGAGCTCTTCGACACCATCCGGCCGCTGTTTCGATGGGCCGAGCGGCCGCCCCTCGGGTCGGAGGTAACACCCATGCCCGGCCCCTCTGAGCAATGACTTCGGGAGGATATGACGTGACCGCAGATACCAAGATCGGCGTACTCACCATGGCGCTGCTCGAGGATGCGTACAACAAGACGGCGCACATGCGCCCCGCCGCAACCGAGACCGCCCGCAGCATCGCCCGGGCGCTGGAGCAGTACGGCACGGTCGTGCACCCCGGCCTCGTCGAGGACGAGGAGCAGGCCGCCGCGGCGGCACGCCAGTTCAACGCGGAGGGCGTCGACATCATCGTCGCCGTCGAGCTCGCCTACACCAAGGGGCTGGTACCGGCCCGCTGCTTCCTCGACACCACCGCCCCGGTGCTGGTGTGGAACACGCAGCAGATCGGGCGCCTCAAGGAGGGGGACGGCTTCGACGTGATCATGCTCAACTCGGGGATGGCCGGCATGCCCGAGCTGACCGCTGGGCTGATCCGCACCGGCCGCGAGTTCGCCCTGGTCACCTCGCGCTTCGACGACCCTCAGGGTCGGGACAAGATCGGCTGCGTGATCGCGGCCGCCGGGGTGCGGCGCCGCCTGCGCAGTGCCAAGGTGGGCCTGGTGGGCCACCCCTTCGAGGGGATGACCGACCTGATGTTCGACGGGCTCGGGCTGCGTCAGGTGGTCGGGCCGGCGGTCTGGCCGGTGGAGCCGGAGGCCGTCGCGGTGCGCTTCGGCGAGATCCCCCAGAAGGAGGTCGACGAGCTGGTCGCATCGGAGAAGGCCCGCTACAGCGTCGACATGAAGGAGGAATCCTTCGAGCGCTCGGTGCGCCTCGCGCTGGCGCTGGAGTCGGTGGTGCGTGAGCAGAAGCTCGACGCCTTCACCGCCTTTGACCAGGTGTGGCTCTCCGATCCGCGCGTCGGCATCATCCCCTCGTACGGCACCGGCCGGCTCTGCGAGCTGGGCATCCCGACGGCGCCCGAGGGCGACTGCACCACCGCCATCGCCCAGCTTGTCATGCAGGAGCTGGCGGGCCAGGCGACCACCCTCGAGAACTACGTCATCGACTTCGACAACGACGCGGTGATGTTCTCCCACGACGGCCACGGCAACCCGGCGCTCGGCACGCCCGGCGCCGTCTCGGTGAAGCACTCGATCTACTACACCGGCGTGCACGGCTACGGTGCCGGCTTCGAGTTTGTCTACGAGCCCGGGCCGATCACCAACCTTGCCCTCGTCACGGTGGGCGGCAACCGCTGGCGTTTCGTCATCTCCGAAGGTGAGCTGCTGCCGACGGAGGCGCGGCCGATCTCGGCACCCCAGACCCTCTTCCGGCACCACACGCTGGCCGTCGACGAGTGGTGCAATGGCTGGCTCCGTGCCGGCGCTCCCCACCACATGGGGGCGGCCCGCGGGTCCTGGACGCCGCAGCTGCTGGAACTCGCCAAGATGCTCGGGATCGAAGCGGTCGTCGTCTAAGGAGCCACCCGCGTGCCTGCGGTCGTCGAGATCACACCACCCTTCTTCGAGGTCGGGCCCAAGGCCTACGCCTACGGCCGCGAGCTCGTCCGCCTGGCGGTGTGCGCTGACCGGCTGAGCGCGGAGTACGGGGTGCAGATCATCCTCACCCCTCAATACACGGACATCCCCGCGGTCGCCCGGGAGGTGAAGCGGGTGCTCGTCTTTGCCCAGCACATGGACTCGCTGATGCCCGGACGGGGTGTGGGCTCGGTCCTCCCGGAGGCGCTCGTGGAAGCGGGCGCCTCCGGTGTCCTCCTCAACCACTCCGAGCGCCCGCTGCTCCGCGACGAGCTGGCCCGCTGCATCTGGCGGGCCGGCGAGGTGGGCCTCGCCACCATCGTCTGCGCCAACGACGCCGACGACGCAGCTGACATCGCCAGCCTCGCCCCGGACGCCATCATCGTCGAGGAACCCGCCCTCATCGGATCGAGCACGGGGGGGCACACCACGCAGGCCTCCATCGCCGACGCCGACCACGGCATCTGGCGTGTCGATCCCGCGATCCGCGTCCTCCACGCCGCCGGCATCAGCAGCGCCCAGGACGTCTACGACGTGATCGCCGCCGGCGCCCAGGGGAGCGGCTCGAGCAGCGCCATTTTCACCGCCACCGATCCCGAGCGGATGCTCACCGAGATGATCAGGGCGACCCGGCAGGCCTGGGACGCTCGACCCCAAGGAGCAGTGACAGCATGACCGTCCACCACGAAGTCTTCACCATGCCACCCCAGCGAGCGCCCAGCTTCCGGGATGTCACAGCCGAGGTCCAAGCCATCCTCGGCAGGTCGGGTATCCACCAGGGCATCCTGGTCGTCTTCTCGCAGCACACCACCTGCAGCGTGCTGATCCAGGAGGCGTCCGACGACGTCAACTACTGGGGCACCGAGCTGCTGATGCAGGACCTGGTCACCGCCCTCGCGCAGATCACACCGACCTGTGAGACAGAGGGTCAGTACAACCACCCGGGGCCTCTGCACATCAAGGCCGGGGCAGGGCGCGGCGAGGAGGCCGCGTGGTCCCTCAACACCGACGCCCATCTGCGCTCGGTCATCCTCGGCCGCTCCCAGTCGGTGCCGGTGGTGGACGGCGCGCTGACCCTCGGTGAGTTCGGCCGCATCTACTTCGCGGATTTCGACCATTCGCGCACCCGCGAGCGGACTGTCCGGGTGCAGATCGTCGGGGAGTGA
>PLOF01000112.1:482-55613 GCA_003142035.1 Candidatus Dormiibacterota bacterium | reverse complement strand
GACGCGTGAGCCGGGGCCAGCCCCTGGATTACCGCCCTCAGACGATCCGGCAGGGGATGTCCGCGTCCTCGTCCAGGCGGTAACTGGCACAGATCCGGTGGAACCCGTCGGCGACCGTCAGCGGTACGTCGGCATCCACCCGGCCACGTAGCAGCAGGACCGGCGAGAGGAGGTTCCCAGCCTGGACCTTGCCGAGATCCTTCTTGACATGGACGTTGTCGGGCGGCAGCAGCTCCAGGCGGCTGGCCCTCAACAGATCCTTGGCCTTGTAGTGGGTGATCGAGGCCTTGCGCAGTGCCGCCACCGCGTTGGTGACCTCTCCCTTGTCCATGATCAGGCTCAGGTAGTCAGAGGCGGCGGGGTAATCGTGATCGTCGGGCTCGGTCTTCCAGTGCTCCTTTGCGGCCATGGGGCGTCTCTCCTGTCGAGGCGATCGGTCGGGTGATACGCCACCGGCGCGGCTGGCGAGGAGGCGAGAGTGCGGCCGCCAGGTTCCGGACGGTGGCTGCTCACGCGTCACTGTACCGCCGGGCTCGGACCCCCGGGGAGGTGGCGCACGCCATGCCCGCTGCCGAGCAGCCCGTGGTCGCCGCCGCCGCGGACGGGACGGCCCATCACGTGAACGCCACCAGCCCTCACCCGGGCAGCCCCGGGTAACGGCGGTGCCGGCTCAGGCCACGCTCATCCCTTACGTCACGTACGCCGGCTGGCGGAGGAGGGCTCGGGTCGCGGAGATCCGGCAGCCCAGCATCTCGAGGATCTCATCGAGCCGCTCGACCAGGTCCGCCGACAGCTCGATGGGGTGGTTGTCGATGTCCCGCAGCAGCGCAGAAAGTCTCACAGCCTTCTGATCGATCTTGGCGACGATCTCCTGCGGGGCCTCGACCGCTGCGGTTGACTGGCTCGGCTCCATACGTCGACCTCCGTGCGGATGGCGATCGGTGAACCGGCCGCTGGCCGGATTGTGATCAAGCCTACGGGTCTGCGCGGGCCATGTCCAGGGCTGTTGGTCGCCCGGGGCCGAGGGTCGACCAGGGTGAGGCGCCGGCCCGCCGTCGACCCCTCGGGGCGGCGGCCGGCGCCCGGTTCCGTCTGCCTCCCGATCGCCTCAAATGGCGGTGCTACACTCGCCCCGGGCCTGCCAGGACCGGCGCGGGTGGCGGAACCGGTAGACGCGCGGGACTTAGGATCCCGTGGGGTGACCCGTCCGAGTTCGAGTCTCGGCCCGCGCACGTGGGCGGCCGGCGCCTCCGCCCAAGCCGTCCCGTCGTTCAGAATGGCGGGCCTGTGACACCTGAGGAGACCACGTGACCACCGCAACCTCCGAGCTGTCCGTCTTCGTCGAGCGCAAGCCGGGCTGGATTGTCGAATTCACCGTCGAGGCCCCGCCCGAAGAGCTGGACCGGGCGCTCGAGGTGGCGGGCCGGAAGCTGGGAGCCCGGCTCCGCATCCCGGGGTTCCGGCCGGGCAAGGCGCCCGCCGGGCTGGTCGAGCGTGCCGTGGGCTGGGAGGCTCTGCGCAACGCCGCGGCCGAGGAGCTCATCCCGCAGCTCTACGCTCGTGCCATCGATCAGGAGGACCTCGACCCGGTCGGCGACCCCTCGGTCACCCTCGAGACGGTCGAGCGCGGCCAGCCCGTGAAGTTCACGGCCGAGGTCACCGTCCGCCCGGTGGTCGACCTCGCCGACTATCGCACCCTGCGCATCGACCGACCCCACACCGAGATCGGCGACTCGGACGTCGACTCCGCCCTGGAGGAGGTCCGGCGGCGCTTCTCCGACCTGGCCGAGGTGAGCCGGCCGGCCCAGGCCGGTGATGTCCTGCGCTGCACCCTGGTGATGCGGCGCGGCGAGGAGGTGCTCTCTGGAGGAGAGGAGCGCGACCTGGAGCTGGATCGTGAGCGCCTCGTCCCCGGGCTGGTCGACGCCCTCCTCGGGCTCACGCCTGGCGAGGAGAGGAAGTTTCCCCTCGCTCTTCCCGCCGATTACCCGCAGGAGGAGTTGCGGGGGGTGACGGTTGAGGCGGACACCCACATCCTCGCCATTCGCGAGCGGGCGCTCCCGCCTCTCGACGACGCCCTGGCTCAGCGCGACGGCAGCGGGGAGACGCTCGAGGAGATGCGCGACCGCTACCGGGTCCGGCTGGTCGAGGCCGCCGCCGAAAGCGACGTGGAGCATTTCCAGTCCGACGTTCTCAAGGCCCTCCGGGACCGGGTCAAGGTGGACCTGCCGGCGGCCATGGTCGAGCGCGAGCTGGACCGCGAGCTCGCCGACATGGAGGTCCGGCTCGCGGAGCTGGGCCTTCGCTTCGACCGCTACCTGGAGTACACCGGGGGCAGCCTCGAGAAGCTCCGCGCGGAGCGGCGCCCGGCGGCAGCGGACAGCGTCCGGCTGGAGCTGGCCCTGGGGGCCCTGGCCACCGCCGAGCAGCTCGATGTCGACGAGTCGCAGGTCGAGCATGAGGTCGATCGGATCGGTGCGGGACGCCGCCTCTCCGGGCAGGACCGCCGCCGCCTTCACGCTGCGGCGCACGTCGACCTCCTCCGCAGGGCGGCGGCCGAGCGCGCCTACGAGATCGCCGCCGGCGGCGCCTGAATCAGCCGAACCGCAGGGCTGCCGAGGGACGGTAAAAGCGGACCCGGCACTGCTCGCAGCGGAACACGAGGCGGAGACCGAGGCGGCCGATCACACCGGAGTTGTGGTTATCGCAGAGCGGGCACCGGGCGCGCTCCTTCGCGAGGTCCACCGGGACCGTGCGAAGGGATAGCTCGACGGGCTTGTACTTTCGGGCCATGGCCGTCTCCCTCCACCCTGTCTCTCAGCCAGGATTGTCAATATACTTGATACTGTCAGTATCAGCAATACCTTCGGTTTGGGCACGGTTCGGGTGCTTGGCCGAGGCGGTCCGACCGGGGGGCGCCCGATCTCCCCAGAGGGGCAGTCCGAGCCTCGGCCCCCCCCCGAGGGCGCGGCCACGGCCCGTGGGTATACTGGCCTGGCAATGACCCTGATCCCCTACGTCATCGAGACCACGAACCGGGGTGAGCGCGGGATGGACATCTACTCCCGCCTGCTCAAGGACCGGATCATCTTCATCGGCACCCCCATCGACGACCAGGTGGCCAACGTGGTCATGGCCCAGCTCCTCTTCCTGGCCGGCGAGGACCCCGAGAAGGACATCTGGCTCTACATCAACTCGCCCGGGGGGTCGGTCTACGCCGGCCTCGCCATCTACGACACCATGCAGTACGTGGAGCCGCGGGTCGGCACCATCTGCATGGGCCTGGCCGCTTCCATGGCGGCGGTCCTGCTGGCCGGGGGCGCGCCCGGACTCCGGTACTCCCTGCCCAACACCCGGATCCTCATCCACCAGGCGAGTGGCGGATTCAGCGGCCAGGCCGCCGACATCCAGATCCACGCCCAGGAGATCCTCCGGGTCAGCCGCCGGATCGACGAGATCCTCTCGCACCACACCGGCAAGCCCATCGAGGTGGTGCACCGGGACTCCGATCGCGACTTCTTCATGAGCTCCGACGAGGCCAAGGAGTACGGCATCGTTGACGAGATCATCCAGGGCCGAACCAAGAGCACCGGTGACGGCTCCTCCCCGCGGGGAGTGGGTGGCGGTCCGAGGCCGGCTCGCGGTGAGTCCGCGGATGGGCCCGAGACCGGGGGCGGCGCTGCCGCCCGCTAGGGGCACGCGATGCGGGTGAGGACATGACCGACCGGGAAGATCGGCGCCGGCACACCCGCTGCTCCTTCTGCGGGAAGGGGCAGGAGCAGGTCCGCAAGCTGGTTGCGGGCCCGGGCGTTTACATCTGCGATCAGTGCATCGATCTCTGCCAGGAGGTCCTGGAGGAGGACAACCGCTCGACCTCGCAGAAGCGGGTCAAGTCGGGGATGATGCCGACGCCGCAGGTGATCATGGCTTCGCTGGATCAGCACGTGATCGGCCAGGAGCACGCCAAGAAGGTCCTCGCCGTCGCCGTGTACAACCACTTCCGGCGCATCGCCAACAGCAAGACCAACAGTGACATCGAGCTCCAGAAGTCCAACGTCCTCCTGGTGGGCCCGACCGGCTGCGGCAAGACCCTACTGGCGCAGACGCTCGCCAAGATCATCGACGTCCCCTTCAGCATTGCCGATGCGACCAGCCTCACCGAGGCGGGGTACGTCGGCGAGGATGTCGAGAACATCCTTCTCCGGCTCATCCAGGCGGCCGACTTCGACATCGCCCGCGCGGAGCGGGGGATCATCTACATCGACGAGATCGACAAGATCGCGCGCAAGGCCGACAACCCCTCGATCACGCGCGATGTGAGCGGCGAGGGCGTTCAGCAGGCGCTGCTCAAGATCCTCGAGGGGACGGTGGCCAACGTGCCTCCCCAGGGCGGGCGCAAGCACCCGCACCAGGACTTCATCCAGATCAACACGACCAACATCCTCTTCATCTGCGGAGGCGCGTTCGACGGTCTGGAGAAGATCATCGAGCACCGCACCGGCCGCCGGGCCATCGGCTTCACCAGCGAGCCCCTGAAGAAGGGCCGCACCAAGGAGTCGACCAAGCTGCTCCGTGAGCTCCAACCCGAGGACCTTCTCAAGTACGGGCTCATCCCCGAGTTCGTCGGCAGGCTGCCGATCGTGGTCACCCTCGACTACCTCGACGAGGAGGACGTCGTGCGCATCCTCACCGAGCCCAAGAACGCCTTCGTCAAGCAGTACCAGAAGTTCTTCGCCCTGGACGACGTGGAGCTCGCCTTCCATGAGGGGGCGCTGCGGGCGATCGCCAAGCGGGCCCTTGCCCGCGGGACCGGGGCGCGCGGCCTGAAGTCGATCATCGAGGACGTGCTCCTCAACAGCATGTTCGAGGTCCCGAGCCGTCCCGACATCAAGCGCTGCGTCATCACCGAGCAGTCGATCCAGGACGGCGTCGAACCTCTGCTTCTGACCGAGGAGCCGCTCCATGTGGACGCCGAGGGGGGGGAGGCGGCCGTAGCCGACAAGACCGCCTAGAGGCGGCGCCCCGGCCGCCGCCGGGTGCCTGGCATCCAGGGTGGGCCGTGGAGCCCCGAGCGTGGCCCGTATACTTCGGGCCACCCATGGAATCGAAGTTCGAGCCGGCGGAGGTCGAACCCCGCTGGCGCCTCCGGTGGGAGGAGCTGGAGGTGGGCCGGGCGGAGGCCACGTCGGACCGTCCCAGCTTCACCATCGCCCTGCCGCCTCCCAACATCACCGCCCCGCTCCACATGGGCCACGCCATGGGCTTCTCGGTCCAGGACATCCTGGCCCGCCACTGGCGGATGCGTGGCGCCGAGGTCGAGTGGTGCCCCGGCACCGATCACGCCGCCATCGCCACCAACGCGGTGATCGAGCGCCAGCTGGTCGCGGAGGGCACCAGCCGCGAGGCGATCGGACGCGCCGCTTTCCAGACTCGGGTGGACGCCTGGTATGAGGAATGTGGCGGCCGCATCTACGAGCAGATGCGCCGGCTCGGCTTCACGTGCGACTGGTCGCGCTCGCGATTCACCCTCGACGAGGCCTACGTGCGGGCCATCCGCACCGTCTTCAAGGCCCTCTTCGACGAGGGCCTGATCTATCGGGGCCCCCGCATCGTCAACTGGTGCCCCCACGATCGCAGCGCCATCAGCGATGAAGAGGTCGAGTGGATCGAGCACCACGACACCCTGACCCGCCTGCGCTACCCCGTGGAGGGCGGCGGCGAGGTGGTCGTGGCCACGGTCCGTCCCGAGACGATGCTGGGGGACTCGGCGGTGGCGGTGAATCCCGACGATCCCCGCTACCGGGACCTGGTGGGCCGTCACGTCATCCTTCCCCTCACCGGCCGGCGCGTCCCGATCGTCGCCGACGCGGCGGTCGACGTGGCCTTCGGCACCGGTGCACTCAAGGTCACCCCGGGCCACGATCCCACCGACTACGAGATCGGCGTCCGCCACGGTCTCGCGATCGTCAACGTGATCGGGCTGGACGGGACCATGGACGTCCCCGATCTCCCCCGTTTCCACGGTCTCACGGTGGAGGCCGCTCGTCGCGAGGTCACCGAGGCCCTCCGCGAGCAGGGGGCGGTGGGCGGTGAGGAGCCCTACGTTCACGAGGTCAGCCACTGCGATCGTTGTCACCACGTGATCGAGCCGCTCGTGAGCGAGCAGTGGTGGGTGCGCATGACGACCCTGGCCGAGCCCGCCATCGCCGCGGTCGAGAGGGGGGATGTCTCCTTCCATCCCGAGCGCTATGGGGATCAGTACCTGACCTGGATGCATGGCATTCGGGACTGGTGCATCAGCCGCCAGATCTGGCTCGGCCACGCGATCCCGGTGAGCCGGTGCGGCAACGGCCATCGCTTCGCCTGGGTGGACACACCGGAGATCTGCCCCAGCTGCGGCAGCGACCGGCTGGAGCACGATCCCGATGTCCTCGACACCTGGTTCTCGAGCGCCCTCTGGCCGTTCGCCATCTTCGGCTGGCCGGAGCAAACCCGCGATCTGAGTCGCTTCTATCCCACCCAGGTGCTGGTGACGGCGCGCGAGATCATCTACCTCTGGGTGGCCCGGATGATCATGACCGGTCTCAGGTTCACCGGCCGCACGCCCTTCGCGGACGTGATCATCACGTCCACGATCATGGCCCGCGACGGCACCCGGATGCAGAAGTCGCGGGGCAACGCGGTCGACCCTCTGGACATCATCGGGCGCTACGGCTCCGACGCCGTCCGTGCCTGGGCCGGAGCGGTTGGCACGAGCGGTCAGGACGTCCGCTACGACGAGGAGCGGGTCGCCAGTTACCAGCGATTCGCCAACAAGCTCTGGAATGTCACCCGGCTCCTGGTCACGGCCATCGGTGACGGTGATCGGATCGTGGTGCGGCCGCCGGCGGTCCCGGTCGCGGCGCTCCTCGCCGAGGACCACTGGATCCTCGAGCGTCTCGCCGATGCGGTGGCCACCGTCGATCAGGCCATGACCCAGTACCGCTTTCACGACGCCATGGACCGCCTCTACAGCGTGATCTGGCAGGATTTCTGCTCCGACTACATGGAGATCGTGAAGGTGCGCCTGCGCAACAGCGAGGACGGGCAGGGGAGGGAGGCGGCGGCGGCGACCGCGGTCACCGTGCTCGACTCCGCGCTGCGCCTCCTCCACCCGTTCATGCCCTTCGTCACCGAGGAGTGCGCGCAGCGGCTACCCGACCCCGCTCCGACCCTCCAGCACCGCTCCTGGCCTACCGTCCTGCCCGAGTGGGGCGCACCGGAATGGGCCGGCGCTCGTGACGGTGTTGACGAGCTGCTCCTGCTGGTCGGACAGCTCCGCGCCCGACGCCAGGAGGCGGGCATCAGCGCGGCCGACAAGACCCTCTCTCCCGTCGTCATCCGGGGCGGCAACCCCTCCCTCTCGGCCGTCGACCGCCGTCGCATTCTCGAGGCCCTGGTCCGCGTTCGGGTCGCCGATGGCGATGACGGCGGCGAGGCCCAGCTGGTGATCGCCGGCAGCCTCGAGGCCGAGCTGCACCTCGGGGGCGGAGGGGAGGAGAAGCTGCGCCGCCAGCTCGACGACGTCGAGCGCCAAATCGCCCGGCTCCGCGCGCAGCTCGCCAACACCGCGTTCCGGGAGCGTGCCCCCGAAAGCGTGGTCAAGAAGGCCACCGACCAGCTCCGCGAGGTGGAGCTGCAGGCGCAGACCCTGCGCCGTCGCTTAGGGATCTCCGAATGAAGCTTCTCGCCGATACCAGCGGCTCGCTCATCTTCCTCGGCGTCCTCCTGCTCATCGTCTATGTGGCCCTGCTCCTGGTGGCGCTGGCCTACAACGTGGTGCGGGACGCCAGGCGGCGCTCCGCGTCGATCCCCTTTGCGATCTTCGCCTTCCTGCTCGCCTTCGTACCCCCCTTCCTGGGGGCCCTCATCTACCTGGTGATCCGTCCGCCGAGGACGCTCGCGGAGGAGCGCTCCCTGGCTCTCGAGCAGCAGATCCTCGAGGAGCCCCCCACCGGCACGCCGGACACCCGCCCGTGCCCGACCTGCGGGCGCGACATCGAAGAGGACTTCGTCATCTGCCCGTACTGCCGCACCCAGTTCGCCCGCAGGTGCACCGTCTGTGAGCGGAGGCTGCGGCTGGGCTGGCCGGTCTGCCCGTACTGCGCCACCGAGGTCGGTGCCCACGCGTTGCCCACGGCTCCCCCCAGGGCGCCCGCACCGCACTAGTGCGTGCCCTGCGGGACGCTGACGGGAGACTGCGCCGTTGTTGAGCGTGGGAAACCGGTCCGCCCTGGTCCTCGCCCTACTCCTCGCCGGGGCGCTCGTCGCCTACCTCCTGCCCGCTCCGTGGCGGCAGACGCGCCGGCTGTTCAGCGCCGGGATCCTGCTCCTCACCGGGTGGGCAGCCCTCAGCATCGCCGCGATCACCACCAACGGTCCGATTGTCACGACCTTTGGACAGGCGGTATCGGGGGTCCAGCTCACGCTCCGTGCCGATCAAACGGGTCTGGCCCTGGCTCTGCTCGCCCTCGTGGCCACCTTCTTTGCCCTCGGTGCGGCCGACCGCCGGCCCGGCGAGGAGGCGGCGCTCCTGGTCACCGCCGCCGGCGCGGTGCTCGCCGCTCTGGCCGGCAATGCGGTGATGCTCTTCGCCGGTGCGGAGATCGCCAGCCTCGGCGGCCTGCTGCTGGCGACAGCGGGTCGAGAGCGGGTGAGCCGGGGGGCCGCCGCCGCCTTCACGATCCAGCACGTCTTCGCCCTGGGCCTGCTGGTGGCCGCCGTGGAGCTCATCGTGACCACCGGGACGAGCGATCCCTACGCGGTTCCCCCGGGTGCGGCCGGCCTCTTGGTGGCGCTGCCCTGGGGCCTGGCCGGGGCTGGGCGTCTGCTCGCCGCGGGGTGGTGGCCTGGAGCCGCCGGAGGGCGGTCGACCAGGAGCTGGCTCGCCATCGGGGCGGTCCCGTGCGGCGCGGCGACCCTGCTCCGGCTCGGAGCGGCTACCGGGGGCGCGGCGGACCCCGGCTTCACGGTGATTCTCGCCACCTTCGGGACCGCCGCCGCCCTCTGGGGTGCCGTCGCTGCCTGGCGGTGGAAGCACGAGTCGCGCCGTGCGGGCAGGGCGCTGCTCACCGCCTCGGCGGGCACTCTGGTCGCCATCGCCGGGCTTCCCGGCGGTGCCGGCGGGTTTGCGGCCGGGGTGGTGGCCCTCGAGCTGGCCCTGCTGGCGGCGCCCGCCTGGAGCAGGCCGACCCTGCCCACCCGCCGCGGCCGCGCACTCGCCGCGACCGCACTGGCTGCCGCAGGCGGGCTGCCCATCGGGTTCGGGACCACGGCCATGGTTCTCGAACTCGGCGCGGTCTCCTCCCTGGGCCGTCCGTACGCGCCGCTCCTGCTCGCCCTGGGGATGGCCGCCGTCATCGCCGCCGGTGGGGGGGTGGTCGCGGCACGGCAGGCGATCGGGCTCGCCGCCCTCACCTCCGGGGAGGCCGCGGCGGCGTCCCCGCCATCCGGCGACGGGGAGGTCTCACCCCTCCGTGAGAGTTCCCCTGTCGGAGGGGGGGTGCTGCCCCCGAGGCTGCTTCGGCGCGCCGTGCTGCCGCGGCCCGATGCCGCCGTGGCTCTTGTGCTGGGCGCTGCTGCTGCGCTCTTCCCCGGTGTCGTGGGCGCGGTGCTGCTGGGTCCCCTGGTGGGCAGCGGGGCCCCCGTCGCCATCGACGCCGCCACCCTGCACGGGCCGGGAGGGCCCTGGCCGGGCGGCTACCTCAGCCTGGCGCTCCTGGTCGTCCTGCTCGCGGTCGTGAGCGGTGGGCTGGCCCTCGGGGTCCCCTTCCCCCACCCCGCGCACGGCGAGCGGGGGCCGCGGCCGCGGCCCGCCTGGGTCGCCGTCGTCGGGGCCCGCCGGGCTCTCGGACCTCCCACCCGCGGGCTCGGACGCGGGCTGGCCCGTCTCGACTCGTGGTTGGTGACCCAGCCCGGCCTCGTCTTCACGGTGGTCGTGGCCCTCGCCGCTCTCCTCGGTTTCCACTACCTGTGAACCAGCCGCTTCTGGACCTCATCGCCTTCGCCGCCGGGGCTGTCGTTGTCACGGTCGACCGGCGGCGCGCCGTCCTCGTCACCTGCATCGCGGTCGCTCTCGGTCTCTCTCCTGCGGCCGCGATCTATGGCGGCGGCTGGGCGGCGGTCATCGTTCTCGGAGCCGGTGCGGCCGGTGCCGCCGCCGGCCCGCTGGCCGGGACCATCGCCGGGCGGCTCGGCCCGCGCTCCGGGATCGACCCGCTCCACTCGGTCGCGACGCAGCACGAGGGGCTCTTCGGGCCTCGCAGCGCTCGCGTGGCGGCCGGCGTCATTGCCCTGATCGCGGCCTCGTGGGTCAGTTTCAACGTGCCGGTCGGGTCGGTCGCCCCCGTGCAGGGCGCGCTCTTCCCGGTCGCTTTCATCTTCACCTGCGGTGTGCTCCGCGTCCTCCTCGCCCGCACCGTCACCGACCTCTCCGTGGGCGTGGTCGCCCTCGCTTTCGCGGTGAGCGTGGGCTGGCTGCTCCGGGGAGGGAGCGGCCCCCTTCCGGATGTGACCGGTGTCATCGCCCTCGTTCCCGTCGCGGCGGCCTTGGAGGGGTGGCTGGCCGCCCGCCACCGGCCCGTGGCCCCCGAGGCGGGTCGATGAACGCTGTGTGGCTGGCCGCCGCCTGGGCCGGCATCGGAATCATCGCCGGGCTCGGCCCGGCTCGCTTTCGCCGTCCGATCGCCCTGATCGCGCCCCTCGTGCTCGTCGCTCTCACCATCGCCACGGTGCAGGTCGGCGCGCGACCGGACGGGCTGGGCGGTGCTGGTCCGGCGCTGCCCCGCGAAGCCGGCGGCCTCCTCTCCGCGTCGGCCACCGCCCTCTGGCTGTGCCTGCTTCTCGCCGACCGCCTGGACGGCCGCGAGATCATCGGGATGGGGACCGTCGGGGGGGCTGTGGTGCTCCTCCTCTCGACGGGGTCCCCCCTCCTCTTCGGGGTCGCGGCCATGCTTGCCGTCGCCGCCCTCAGCCTTCGCTGGATCTCGGTGGCGCCGGGGCGAGCCAGCCTTGCCGCCGCCCGAGTCGCCGGCACGGGGGCGGCCGCCCTGCTCGCGGTCAGCCTGCTCCTGCCCGCCGCCGCCTCCGGTGGCGAGCCGGGTATGGTCGGCGGCCTCTTGGTGGTCGGGGTGCTCGCCCTGGCCGCGGTCGTGCCGCTCGGTGGATGGGCGGCCGGCGCCCTGGTGGACCTGCCCGCTCCCGAGATCGCCACCTGGCTGGTGCTGCTTGCGCCCGCCGTCCTGCTCTCCGCCTTCGCGATCCCCGGCCCGCTCCCCCTTCTCGCGAGGCTCGCCTTCGACCACACCATCCTCACCTGCGGTCTGATCAGTGCGCTCTGGGCCGGGGTGATGAGCCTCCGCGCCGGGCCCACCCGCTACGGCCGGGTGGCTCTCGGTGACCTCGGCCTCGTCGCCGCCGCCATCGGCACCGGGGAGACAGCCGCCGTCGCCGGCGGGCTGCTGCTCATCCTCACCCACCTGGTCGTCGCCCCGATCCTCCTGCAGACGCCGCGACCTGGTCTGGGCCCACCCCGCCGCCTGGTCTGGCTCGCCATCTGCGGGCTCCCCCCCTCCCCGGCGTTCTGGGGACGGTTCCTCATCCTCCAGGCGTGCGTCGCCTTCAACTCCAGCGTCGCCGCCGCCTGCCTGCTCGCCGGGGGGCTGGTGACGGTGACCGCCGTCCTGACCGTCGCTCAGGGCGAACCCGGTGAGGGGGCGCCGGCGCCCCACCACCGGGTCGTCGCCGCCTGGCTGATTGCCGCGGTGGCGCTGGCCGTGGGCCTGCTCCCGATGGGAGCGGTTCACCTCGTCTTCGGACCTGGCGCATGAACCCGCTGGCGGTGCTGAGCGCGATCGTGGCCGTGGCCGTATTCCCCGGCGTGGCCTATGCGGGCCTGGTGGCGGCCCTGGTCGCCCTCGGCGGTCGCATCCCCGCCGGGCTCCGCCCCGCCCAGCTCGACGAACTGATGGTCGCCGTCGGCGTCAGCGCCGCCTGTGGGTTGCTGGCCTTCCCGGGCTCCCCCCTCTTCGGACTGCCCACGGGCGTGAGCCTGGTGGTGTTCGTCACGGCCCTGGCCGCGGGCATCGCCTGGGGCAGCGCGGAGAGGTGGCCCTGGCAGCGGTTGGCGGCGGTCGCCGCAGCGATCGCCCCCCTCCTCGGACTTGCCTCGGTGGCGACGACGCTGGACCTGGGCACCATTGCGGCCGCCGGGGGATCGGTGGGCGCAGCCCGGCCCTGGGCCGTCGTCGCCGTGCTGATGGCGCTGCCTACCCTCGTCCGTCCCTTCGACCCCCACACCGCGCGGATGGGGCGGGCGGCACTGGTTGCCGCCATCGGCCTGGCCTGCTTCTCTCTGGCCGGGTTCGCGCCTCTCGCCGGCGTCTCCGCTCCCGTGGTGGCTGTCCTCGGTGCCCTCTCCGTGGTCGCCTACACCGGTCTCATCGGGGTGAGCCGCCGCCTGGTGGTGGTCGTCGCGCCGGCCCTGGGACTGCTCGCCCTGGTGCCCGCCTCGATCTCGCTCGCGGTCGTGCTCCACTGAGCCAGCAGAGCGCACGGGGACAGTGGCAGAATAAGTGATTCAATCAGCGCAATCGGGACGCTCGGCTTCGGTTCAGCCCTCGGACGATGGTACGATCGTTCGCGGGGTGGGGTCGTACGCGGGGGAGAGGACCGAGATATCACGCACGTTGCTGAGGGGCGCATGACCGACTCAGACGAGCAACTTCCCGGCGTTCGGGCGTCGTCCTCGTTCAGGCACGTTGCACCCCGGGTGTCCAGCGCACCGTTGGTACGGATCGTCCTCGCCTCCTCCAGCCCCCGCCGGCGCGAACTGCTGGTCCGGGCCGGGATCCGCTTCGCCGTCGTCGAGCCTTCACCGGATCCGCCACTTCCCCCCGGGATGTGTGCGGACCTCGGCTGTCAGCTCATCGCCCGTCAGAAGGCGGTGGAGGTCGCGGAGCGCGTCGAGCCCGGCAGCTTCGTCGTGGCGGCGGACACCGTCGTGGTGGGGCCGCGCGGCCCCCTCGGCAAGCCGGGCACGCCGGAGGCGGCACTCCGGATGCTGACCGACCTGCGTGGCCGGCGCCACACGGTCCTCACCGGGATCTGCGTCCTGAGGTCTGGCACCGATGTCGAGGCGCTCGCGGTCTCGCGCTCGCTGGTCAAGATGCGCGACTTCTCCGAACAGGACCTGATCACCTACGTCGCGAGCGGCGAGCCCCTCGACAAGGCCGGCGCGTACGCGGTGCAGGGGGCCGGCGGAGACTTTGTCGAGGCGGTGAGTGGTCGGGTCGACACCGTCGTTGGGCTGGATGTCGCCCTCACCCTGCGCCTCCTCGCCGAGGCCGGTTATCCGGATCCGCTTCCCAGAGCCACCGATGTCCCGCTGACGCCGCCGCGACGCGAGCGCCGTCCGCTGGCGCCGATGCGCGCCGCCCAGAGGGTGTGACCCGCCCCGGTGTGGGCCTGCGGGTCTCGCAGGGCCGGATGACATCCGAGGGGGGGCCGGCAGGCCGGGGGCGCCGTCCGGTTGGCGGTGGGCGTGCCGCGTGGCTGCCGAAGCTCTCCCGCCTGCTCGTCCTTCCCGCCATCCTCGGCGCGATGGCGGCGGCCGGTTGTGGAGCCAACCACACGTCGCTGAGCGTCACCCTGGGAACGGTTGACCCGAGCACGACCGTCGCCGCCAACCAGACGATCGAGTTCGTCATCACGGTCATCGATACCGGAACGGCGGGCACGGCCGGGCTCACCGTCACCGCCAACCTGCCGGCGGACTTCCGCTACACGGATACCCCGGGCCTGGGCGGCAGCGCGGTGCGAACCTCGCCGGTCGACGCCCAGGGTCAGAGCCACCAGCCGGCCTGGGGAGTTTGGGAGTTGAGCGGTTACAAGGACGACGTGACCATCGACTTCGACGCTCTCGCCCTGGGAAGTCCGAATACCTACACCATGACGGCGAGCGCCTCCGCGTCGACGGCGTCGACCACTCAGAGCAACCCACTGCCCATCAAGCTGACCGCTGCCCCCCAGCTCTCGGCGCTGGTCACGGTCAGCCCCAGCCTGGCGGTGCCAGGCGAGGACGTCACGTACAGGGTGAGCGTCATCAACCAGGGCACCGGCCCCGCCAACGACGTCAGCGTGCTGGTGACTCTGCCGCCCGTCTTCATCTTCGACGGTTCGGTCACGATCACCGGGAACTCCGGCCGCGTCGGCGGCACCAACCCGTTGGAGGGTTCCACGCTCCCCTTCTTCGACGGTTTCGTGGTCCCCGCCCAGAGCGGATCCAGCCCCGGCAAGCTGACCATCGACTTCGATGCCCAGGTACTCTCCTCTGCCGGGGCGCAGGGCACCTACCCGGTCGGTGTCCAGGTGCTTGGCGACCTCGGCCAGGAGCGCGTGTTCATCTCGGAGAGCGCGCCGGTCCAGGTGACCTGACGCCCGTCCCGCCACAGGGCGTTCTTCACCACCGTGTCAGCGTGGCGGCGGGTCGGCGGCGACGCTGACGTCGAGAAGGTGGCGGCAGTGAGCGTCGACGGTCATCCTGACGCTCACCCGCCGGCCCGGCGTCGCGTTGGAGAGGGGCTCGCGTCGTGAGCCGCCCGGCCCCCCGGCGTCCGCTGCGATCTCCGTGAAGCCGGCGAGCGCCTCCACCGGTGCTCGCGGGTCGCGATGCCAGCTCACTGCCAGGCTGAGATCGGAGGCACCACCATTCGCCGCGCGGTCGAAGGGCCCCGGAACCAGGGCTCGGAGACACCGCCGAGCCTCGGGGGCGGCGTACTCGAGCAGCGGGTTCTTCCCGGCGCGGAGGCGGCCGATGTCGTCGATCAACCGCTCGGTCAGGTCGGAGATCTTCCGCCGCCGCTGGTCGGCCGCCGCCGCCGCTCCCGCGGGCCCGGTGTCCAGCGGCTCACCCCTGGCGTCGCCGCCGGCGACCATGTCGCGCAGTTGCAGCTCCGCCCCCTCGACCACACCCAGCTCGGCGAGCGTCTGCCGGGGTGCGAACGGAGCGCCTTCCGCCGGCCCGAGCGCCCAGCGGCTCCAGGGCTTCGGTTCGGGCTCGCAGCGCTCCACCAGAGCCGGTACGAGCTCCCCCACCGCTGCGTCGGTGGGGAGGGAGAGGTCCATCCGCGACGTCGGACCGGCGACGGTGACGAGCACGGTGCCCATGGGGGCCCGGTTCCAGTCAGGCCAGGGCGTGGGCGGGCCGCACCATGGCCAGCAGCTCACGCGCCGACCGGGCGACGCCGTCCGCGTCCAGTCCCAGCTCGCGAAGCAGCAGCGCCTGGTTGCCGTGCTCGACGAAACGGTCGGGGATGCCCAGCCGGTGCAGGGGCACCGTCACCCCGCAGTCCCCCAACAATTCGGCGACGGCGCTCCCGAACGCTCCCACGCGCGTCCCGTCCTCGACGGTCAGGACGGCGCGGTGCGCCGCGGCGATATCGGCGAGGTGGGGGTCGAGCGGCTTGACGAAGCGGGCGTCGACCACCGTGGCGCTCACGCCCTCCGCCTTGAGCTGAGTGGCCGCCTCGAGGGCCACCCGGACCATCTTCCCCACGGCCATGATGGCGATGTCCGTCCCCTCGCGCCGGACCACCGCCCGCCCGATCACGAGCGGTTTGAGCGGAGCCGTCCCGGCCGTCGGCGCCGTCCCCCGCGGGTAACGGAAGGCGAAGGGCCCGTCGTGGGCCAGCGCGGTGGCCAGCATCCTGCGCATCTCGTCGGGGCTGCTCGGCGCCGCCACCACCAGGTTGGGGATGCAGCGCAGGAAGGCGAGGTCGAGCATCCCGTGGTGGGAGGGCCCGTCGTCGCCGGTGATGCCGGCGCGGTCGAGCACGAAGGTGACCGGGAGCTGATGGAGGCAGGCGTCGCATGCGATCTGGTCAAAGGCGCGTTGCAGGAATGAGGAGTAGATGCACACCACGGGCCGGAGCCCCTTCATCGCCAGTCCGGCGGCGAAGGTGACGGCGTGCTGCTCGGCGATGCCAACATCGAAGAAGCGGTCCGGAAAGCGCTCGGCGAAGGCGAGCAGGCCGGTGGATGATGCCATCGCCGCCGTGATGGCGACGATCCGGGCGTCCTTCTCGGCCGCCTCCAGCAGAGCTTCGCCGAAGAGATCGGTCCAGGACGGAGCCTTGACGGCGAAGCTCCCGTCTTTGGGATCGAACGTCGAAACCCCGTGGTATTTGTCGATATCGTCCTGAACTGCGGGGGCATAACCGTTGCCCTTGTTGGTCACGACGTGGATGACCACCGGTCCACGGTATGCTGCGGCGTCGCGCATGGCGCGCTCCAAGGCGGCCACGTCGTGCCCGTCGATGGGGCCGCCGTACTTGAGCCCGAGGGTCTCGAACAGCGAGGTGGTGGCGACCAGTTGCTTGAGCGAAGCCTTGACCCGCTTGGCGGCCTGGTAGGCGGAGTCGCCGACCAGGGGGAGATGCCGCAGGGTGCGGCCGGTGGCGTCCTTGGCCGCCTCGTAGGTGGGGGAGAGGCGGAGCTGGCCCAGGTTCGCGGCGAGGCCGCCGATGGTAGGGGCGTAGGAACGTCCGTTGTCGTTCAGGATGATGATCAGCTCGGGTTGAAGGTGGCCGATGTTGTTGAGCGCCTCGTAGGCCATCCCGCCGGTCAGCGCGCCGTCACCGACCACGCAGACCACCTTGCCGGGCTCCCCGGTCAGCTGGCGGGCGGTGGCCAGCGCCACCGCGTAGCTGAGGCCCGTGGAGGCGTGGGAGTTCTCGACGATGTCGTGCTCGGACTCGGCTCGGTTGGGATAGCCGGAGAGGCCGCCTCGCTGGCGAAGCTGGCCGAAGGCCGCCAGCCGCCCGGTCAGCATCTTGTGAACGTAGGCCTGGTGCCCGGTGTCGAAAACCAGGGCATCGCGCGGCGAGTGGAAGGTGCGGTGGAGGGCCACGGTCAACTCCACCACCCCGAGGTTCGGCCCCAGGTGGCCCCCGGTTCGGGCGACCGCGGCCACCAGGAACTCCCGGATCTCGGCACAGAGCCGGTTCAGGTCCTGGGGGCTGAGCCCGCGCAGGTCGTCGGGACAGGTGATCTCGTCCAGCAGCATCCCTAGCCCAGTGTATTCGCTCTGATCCCGCCCTCCGGGCGGTGCGGGGTGCCCGGCCGGGCATCATACCCGGCCATGGAGCGCGCAGACGCCCGCAACCTCGTCCTCGCCGCCGCGGCGGACCCCGCCTCCGACATCGCCGAGGCGGCCCTCTGGATCGCCGTCGAGGACTCCCCCTCGATGGACCCCGGGCCCTGGCTGGGTCTGCTCGACGACCTCGCCGGCCAGGTGGACCGCACTGCGGCGGAGCGGCCCTCCGAGGCAGTCGCCTCCCTGCTTCGCTCCCGCCTCAACCTGCGGGGAGCGGGGGGTGGCGACCCCCGGGCCCACTACCTGAACTCGGTCTTGGAGCGTGGGGTGGGCACGCCGATCGCTTGCGGCGCGATCTGGATGGGGGTGGGCCGGCGGGCCGGCATACGGGTCGAGGGCATCGCCCTCCCCGGGCACTTCGCGGTGCGTGTCGAGGGACTGGTGGTCGACGCCTACTCCGGAGAGCCGCTCGAGGACGAGGATGTCCGCCAGGCCGCGGCCCGCCACCTCGGCCGTGAGCCGGAGCGCGTCGAGCCGCGGTGGCTGGAGCCGGCCTCACCGCGTCGCATCCTGGCCCGGATGTCCCGCAACCTCCGGGGCTGCTACGCGAGCTTGGAGAACTGGCCGCTGGCGCTCCAGGCCGCCGATCGCTGCGTCGACCTCCTCCCCGACGAGCCCGGTGAGCGCCGGGACCGGGGGCTGCTGCTCTGGCAGATGGGGCGCCCCCAGGGAGCGCTCCAGGACCTCGGAGACTACCTCGCCCGGGCGGCGCCGGAGGCCCCCGACCGCGGGCACGTCAACGAGGTGGTGGGGAGACTTCGCTCCTTCCTGAACTGACGCACAGGCACCCTGGCCGACCGCCGCGCGGGACGATCCGCCTCGTAGAGTAGGTGGCACGTACCTGCGGTCAGGAGGAGTGCCGATGGGCGAGACGACGACAGAGTTGCCCGACTTCGATCTGGCCGTGAGCGGGGGCGGACGGCTCCGGCGCTCCGACCTCCTGGGCGGCCGGGCCGTCCTCTACTTCTACCCCAAGGACGACACCCCCGGCTGCACCCTGGAGGGTCGGGAGTTCACCGGGTTGCTGCCCGAGTTCGAACGTGCCGGCGTGCTCGTGTACGGGGTCTCGCCCGACTCCGGTGAGAGCCACGATCGTTTCGCGGCCAAGTGCGACCTGGGCATCCCCCTGGTCAGCGATCCCGGCCACCTCCTGATCGACTTCTTCGAACTCTGGACCACCAAGGAGAAGTACGGTCGCAGCTACATGGGCGTGGAACGCTCGACGTTCCTGATCGGGCCGGACTGCGGGGTCCAGCGTGAATGGCGAAAGGTCCAACCCCAGGGGCACGCCAGCCAGGTCCTCGCCGCCGTCCAGGGCGAGCCCTGACCCCGCCCCAGCGTCCGGGCGGGCGCCCGCGCCTCGATGACCTCCTCGGCAAGCGGGTCATCTTTGTCACCGGCAAGGGGGGCACGGGAAAGACCACCATCGCCGCGGCCCTGGCGCTGATCGCCGCCCGCCGCGGCATCCGGGTCCTTCTTGTCGAGGTCGACGCCAAGGGAGACCTTCCCGAGGCACTCGGCCATCCCCCGGTCGGCTTCCAACCAGTGGTCGTCCAACGCAACCTCTCGGTCCTCGCCCTCCATCCCGAGGACTCCTTCCAGGAATACCTGGCGATCTTCTTCAAGGTCCCCCGCTTCACCCGCCTCACCCCCCTGGCCGGAGTCTTCGATTTCGTCGCGACCGGGGTCCCCGGTCCGCGGGACATGCTGATGGTGGGCAAGATCGCCCACGAGGAGCGGCGCCGGGAGGCGGACGGGGAGCCGATCTGGGACCTGATCGTGGTCGATGCGAACTCCAGCGGCCAGATTCTGCCCCAGCTCACCGCGGCCCGGTCGATGCGGCGACTGGTGCGGGGCGGGATGCTCCGTTCCCAGGTGGACTTCGTCGACGCCATGGTCACCAACCACCGCAAGACGGCACTCTGCATCTGCGCCCTCGCTGAGGAGATGGCCGTCGCCGAGGCACTCGAGCTTCACGACGAGGTGGTGGAGGACACCCACATCGGTCTCGGCCCGTGCTTCCTCAACCGCTGCATCGCCCCGGTGTCCGCCCCACGGCAGCGCCGTTTGGTGGAGCTGCTTGCCGCCCCCGCCACCGCGCGGGCGGCCGCGCCGGTGCTCGGGGAGGGGATAGACGGGCTGCTCGCCGGGATCCGGCTCGCCGACGACCTGAGCCGCCTCGCCCAGCCTTTCGCGCGCCGGCTCTCCACGCGGATGTCCGTCCCGGTCGTGCCCGTCCCTCTCGTCGCCGCCCGGCCGGGGCTGGCGACCACCCGGGCGATCGCGGCGGCGCTGGAGGCCGCGGGCTGAGGTGAGGAAGGCGCCGGAGGAGCTGGTGCGTGCCGCTCGCGGGCAGCGCCTTGCCGAGGTGCTCGGCGGCCTCGACGTGGTCATCTGCTGCGGGAGCGGCGGGGTGGGCAAGACCACGGTCAGCGCCGCCCTGGCGGCGGCCATCGCGTCGACCGCCGAACGGCGGGTGATGGTGCTCACCATCGATCCGGCCCGGCGCCTTGCCAGCGCGCTGGGAATGACCGGGATCGGAGCCGACCCGGTGACGGTGTCCGCCTCGCGCCTGCGCCAGGCCGGCCTCCCGCTCCGTGGCGAGCTGGTCGCGGCCATGCTCGACCAGAAGTCGGTATGGGACCGCATGGTGGAGCGCTATGCCCCCAACCGTCACGTCGCCGAGCGAATCCTCGACAACCGCTTCTACCAGGGCATCAGCGACTCCTTCGTCGGCAGCCACGAGTACGCCGCCATGGAGGCTCTGTACGAGCTTCACGAGGAGGGTGAGTACGACTGTCTGATCGTCGACACGCCGCCGTCCCGCAGCGCCATCGACTTCCTGGAGGCTCCGGAGCGAATCTCGGACTTCGTGGGGGCGCGGCTCCTCTCATGGCTCGCCCACCCCTCGCGGGCCGGGTTCCACGCCATGAATTTCGCCGCCGCACCGCTCTTGCACATCGCCGACCGGTTGCTTGGCGGCGAGGTGCTGGGAGAGCTCGGCGACTTCGTCGGCGACCTCCAGACCCTCTATGACGGGGTCCAGCGGCGTGCCCGGGCCGTCGGCCGGTTGCTCCGCAGCCCCCGGGTCGGCTTCGTCGTCGTCACCACCCTGGAGCCGGCCGCGTTCGCCGAGGCGGAGCACTTCGCCAGCAAGCTTCGGGAGCTGGCGATGCCGCTCCGTGGCATCGTGGTCAACCGGGTTCTCCCCGGCTTCCTCGCCGACGAGGCGGCGATCCGGGCCGCGGACGTGCTCGCCGACGACCACCGCGGCATCCAGGCGCTGGGCCGCGCCATCGGCGCCCCCGTCGACGCCGCCGCCGCCGCGGCTCTGGGGCGCAGCTACCGGCTCTTCTTTGAGCTCGCCCAACGGGAGGCCCGCCAGCTCGCCCGGCTGGAGCGCCTCGCCGATGTCGTCGCCGTCCAGGTGCCACTCATCACCGCTCCGGTGAGTGCCCTCGAAGGCCTCGTGCAGGTGGCCGCGGCGCTCTGACAGGTTTCTGTTGCACCCTGCCAGCCGGGTCGTCGGGCACGGCGACGTCCGGGCCGGCCGCCTCGTCCCCGGTGCCGAGATCGATGACGGCCGTCGTGGCCGGATCGCCCAGTCCCACCAGGGTGGCGGCGATGCCTGGATCGCTGGTCGTGACGACCACCTGGTTGGTTGCTGACAGCTGTGCCAGGAACTCGAGGAGCCCGCGACCGCGGCGCGGGTCCGCGGAGGCGAGGGGCTCGTCGAGGAGTAGGGGTATCGACTCGCCGGCGTCGCCGAGCACGTCGCAGAGGGCCAGCCGGAGGAGCAGGGCGACCTGGTCGCGGGTGCCGTGGGAGACGAGGTCGAGGGACACCAGCTGGTCGCGATCGGCCGAAGCCAGAGCGATCGCGAAGTGGTCCATGTCGACGTTGGCCTCCGAGTAGTGGTCGCCGGTCAGGAGGGCCAGGCGCTCCGACACCGACGCCGCCAGGCGGGGTGCGAGCCGTCCGTGGACATCCCGACCTGCGGTCTCGATCATGACGATGGCCCGCTGCAGAGCCTCCTGCTGGTGGAGCGCCCGATCCCGGGCGGCGGTCACGGTCAGCCGCTCGTCCTCGAGATCGGCGAGGGAGGGGAGACTGCCGGTCAGCCCTTCGATCCGGGCCCCGAGACCCTGGATGGCGGAGGCTGCCCCGGCGGCCCGCTCCTGGGCGGCCATGGCCTCCCGCTCCAGCCTGGCCAGGCCGGCGGCGTCGGTCGGGACGTTCCCAGCAGCCTTCTCGGGGTCGCCGCCGCGGCGTCGGAGGTCGGCCACCAGCTCGGCCCGCCGATGGCTGAGCGTCTCGATGTCGGAGCCGCCGAGGCGCTGGCGGCGGCGGGCCTCGGCCAGGCCGGCGGCGAGGCGGTCGTACTCGTGCCGGTGGCGGCAGGCGTCGCGGAACGCCGCCACCGCTTCGAGCGGGGGCAGCCCGGCGGCGAGGCCTCCCGCCGCGGTGGCCCCGTGGATCCGGGCCTCCACGGCTTGGGCGGAGGCCCGGTCACGGTCCGCCTTCTGCCCCAGCTCGGCGTACTGCGTCTCCCGATCGGCCAGGCGCGCGTCCTCCACCTCCAGCTCCCGCCGCCGGACGGAGAGCCGGGCTGCTTCGTCGACGGTCGCGAGCGCCGCAGCCGCCGTTTCGAGCAGCACCTCGACACGGCATCCGGCGGGCGGCCGTGCGGGCGCGCTCAGACCCGACTCGCGGGCCAGGGCCAGGCAGCTGTCAACCGCCGCCTCCAGCTCCCCGCGGGCGCGCATCTGCTCGGCGCGATGCACCTCAACGATCGCGGCCTGCTGCCGGCTCTCGGCGTGGAGGCTGCGGGCAGCCGGGAGGCTGGCTCCCAACCGCTCCAGGCCGGAGGGGCTGAGGTCCATCCCCGGGAGGCGGCCGGACAGCTCGGACCTCGCCGTGCCTGCGCTCCGGAAGGCGAAGATGCCCAGGCCCGCCAGAGCTGCCACCACCAGCAGGCAGCCGGCTCCGAGCAGGGCGGCAGGCCCGTGCCGGCCGGTCGCGGCCAGGGCGGCAGTCGCCGCTCCGCCCAGCACCGCCACCGCGGCGAGCCACCACAGAGCCGCCCGGGCGCGCGCACCGGCGGTCCGCGCCGTGGTGACGAGGGGCACCACGGCCTCCAGCTCGCTCGGTTCGACGCCGCCCAGCCCGGTGACCGCGATCTCGCGCCGGAGAGCCTCGCCACGGGCCGTGGCGGCCATCTCCTCGTCGCGATGGGCGATCGCCGCCGAAACGTCGACCCGGCGCCGCAGGGCGCTCGCAGCGGCGGTCTCCCGCTCGCCGATCGGGCTCGACTCCGGCATCGCCTGGAGACCGGCGGAGATCTCGGTGCGCCGGCGGCGGAGGGCGCCGAGCGGTTCCTGGACCGCCGTCCAGCGCGCCTCCGCCTCGGCCGCGGCGCGCGCCGCCTGATGCAGCTCTCCCCCGAGGGCGATGACCGCGGCCTCGCTCTCGGCGGGGAAGCCGGCGTACGCCGCCTCGGCCTCCAGCGCCCCGGACAGCTCGGCCGCCTCCTCGGTGGCCCTTCGCATCTCCACCTCCTGGGCGTCCAGCTGGGCGATGCGGCCACGGATCCACTCGCGCTGGGCTGCCACGGCCGTCTCCGCGGAGAGCCGCGCCTCCATCTCCAGCTCGCGGAGTCGCGCCTCCTCGCCGGCAAACGAGGCGAGCCGGCGCTCGGCCGCCTCGATGTCCCCCTCGAGGCGGCGCGCCTGGGCGATGGCGACCCCGAGGGGGCTCGTGACCCGACGCTCCGATCCGACCCGCTGGAGAGCATCGGTCAGCTTCTTGGTCGCCTCGGCGGCCGTCGTTCCCTCGGCGCCGGCGTCGACCAGCCGCTCCAGCGCCTCACGCAGGCGCCCCGCCTGCTGGGGCGCGGCCTCGGTCGAGGAGAGCTGCAGGCCCTCCTCGCCCAGCCAGGCGGCGGCGCAGAAGACCGCTTCGTCGACCCCGAGGTGGAATCGGCCTGGGCACACGGTGCGCCCGACCCGGAACTGCTGGGTGACGTCACCGCCGCCCAGCTCCTGGACCTGGGCCTGCACCCTGTCCCGGTCGAAGGTCTGGGCCACGCGCAGGCGCCGCCCGCCGTCCAGCCGGTAGGTGAGGGTCAGCCCGAAGCGCCCGGACGTCCAGGGGAGCCAGCGCGCCCAGTCGCTCCGGTCGCGAGGGTGCCCCGGCCCGCCCGCCTCCAGGCCGTAGAGGGCGGCGCGGATGGCGCGGTGCAGGGTCGACTTGCCGGACTCGTTGGGCCCGAGGACGACCGTGATCCGCTCCCCGAAGTCGAAGCGACGCTGGTGCAGCCGCCCAAACCCGTTGACCTCCAGCCGCTCCAGCCTCATCGGAGACCCACCTCGCCACCCGCGAAGGCCTCCAGCCCGTACCGGAGGGCATCGCTCAGCACCGCCTTCGCCGCGGGGCTGTCGGCCGCGGTCAGCTCGGCCAGGGCCACCCGCACGAAGGCGCCCCGAGTGGTCCCCTCCTGGGCCAGCGTCTCGAGATCGGTCTCGTGAGTGGTGAGGTCGCGGATCCGCACGGCGGCGACGCCGGTCGCGTCCCGCACCGCGCTCTCGCAGTCGAAGACGTCGACCCCGAGGCTGGGGGGCACAGTCCCGACCAGGTCGACGCGCAGCGTCGTCCGTTCCAGGGGCAATCCGGCCGTGGCGGTCAGCACCTCGGCGCTCACCCGGTCGACGGTCGCGGTGAGGCTGGTGACCTCGTCCATGGGGCATTCGATGATGCGGGCGTGCCACCGGTTGGTCTCCAGGGCCGCGCAGCGGACATCGCCGCGGTCGGTGATCTCGACGACCACCGGGCCTCGCGGCTCGCTCTCGTCGAAGGCGAGCGGCTCCGGGCTGCCCGGATAGATGAGCCGGGCGCCGAGATCGATCCGGCGGGCGTGGTAGTGGCCGCAGAGGGCGAGGTGGTATCCGCGCTCCCGGATCTCGGCAGCCGCGAACGGGCCGTGCACCCCCTTGCCCGCCGGGCGGCTGCCGATCTCGGCCCCGTGGAAGAGGGCGAGGTGGATGCCGTCCCTCCTCCTGCTGTGGCGCCCGCCGCCGTCGGCCCCCAGGCCGCCCTCCAGCGGGTTGCCCGTCCAGGCGGGCTCATGGTGGCCGAGCCCCCAGACGGTCAGCCCGTCAGCGAGCTCGTAGGGCTCCAGGTGGGTGCCCTCGAAGAGGTGGACGTTGGCGGGCCACCGGGCCCGCAGGTAGAGGCTTCCCGGTACCAGCGGGTCGTGGTTGCCAGGGGCGAGCAGCACCCGCATCGGCTGCCAGGCGGCGAAGGTCTCGACCAGAAACTGGGCGGTATCGGCGCCGGCCCGCTCGTGCTCGAAGAGGTCGCCGGCGATGGTCACCACGTCGCAGTCGTGCTCCTGGGCGGCCTCGCCGGCGCGGCGAAGGGCGTCGCGCAGCCCCTGGCGGCGGCGCCGTGCCAGCTCCCCGTGGCAGCCCATCTGGGCAAAGGGGCGATCGAGGTGCAGGTCGGCCAGGTGGAGAAGCCGGTACGTCATCTGGTGGCGAACGTCAGTTCGCGATTGACCCTACCAGGGGCGGCGGCTGCGGTCAACCTGCAGGATGCCCCGGCTGGGGTCGTGGGTCGTGGGTCGTGGGATCAGGCCCGGAACCCGGGCGGCCGCTCCGGACTGGCCTGGCGCAGCGCTTCCCTCACCCCCACCGCGTCGAGGTCGGCGCCGTAGACCGGGGTGCCCGGCTGCTGCCGCCAGGAATCGTCGATGCCCCCGGCGTCCACCGGGTCGAATCCGAGCTCGTCGACCAGGCGCATGACGACCGCTTTGGCCTCTGGCTCGTCGCCGGCCACGGGCAGCGCGATCCGGCCCGGCGTCCCCGGAGGCAGCCCCCGCTCCAGCAGGTGCTGGGCCTGGATGCCGTTGAACGCCTTGATCACCGGGCGCCCGAGCTGGTTGCTCACCCAGCGGCACTCGGTCATGCCGTCCTCGATCTCGGCGATCCGCCCGTCACGCTGCGGGTAGTAGTTGCCGGTGTCGATGATCGGAGCGCCGGGTGCGGCGCCGTCGAGGATGCCGGCGGGCAGCAGGGGGATCGCCCGCTCCGGGATGGTCACGATCACCAGCTCCGCGCCCTCGGCGGCGACCGCTGCGAGCGCGACGGTGGCGCCGGTCTCCTCGGCCAGATCCTCGAGCGTCTGGGGACCGCGCGAGTTGGAGACCACGACCTCGTGGCCCAGAACGGTCAGCCTCCGGGTGAGGTTGCCTCCGATGTTGCCGGCGCCGATGATCCCGATCCTCATGACTGCCTCAGCACCTCCAGGGCGCGGTCTGCGTGGACGCTCATGTTGACCCCGCTCTTGATCACCTCGCGGACGCGGCCATCGCCGCCGATGACGAAGGTCCAGCGCTTGACCGGGATGATGCCGAAGCGGGTGTTGACCCCGAACTGCCGGGCGACCGTGCCGTCGGGGTCGGAGAGGAGGGGATACCCCAGCGAGTGGCGCTCGGCGAACTGGCGCTGCTTGGCGACGGTGTCGTGGCTGATGCCGATCCGCTGAGCCCCGGCGGCAGCGAACTCGCCGGCCAGGTCGCGGAAGTGGCAGCTCTCCCGGGTGCAGCCCGCGCTCATCGCCGCCGGGTAGAAGAAGAGCACCACCCGACCCTTGGCGAGGAACTCGGAGAGACGGCGGGGCGTGCCGGTCTCGTCCTCCAGCTCGAAGTCGTTGACCAGATCACCCTCTTTCATCAGGTTCAATCTAGCGCGCCCGTACGCGCCGCCGTCGTTGTCGGCGGCACCGCGACCGCGGATGAGCCCTACCGTCGCGGGCCGGCAGACCCGGGGCGCAGCAGCGCCAGCGCCTCCGGCACGTCCGCCGCCACCGGTACCCCGGCACCGCGGATGGTCTCCGAGTCGTGGAGACCGGCCCCGCTGTCGAGGAGGATGCAGGCGATGCCGGCGCCGCGAGCGGCCACCGCGTCATCCACGGTGTCGCCGACCATCACCGTGCGCGTGGGAGACACGCCGATATGGTCGAGGTGGGCGATCAGGTTCTCCAGCTTGGCCCCGCCCCGCTCCGCCCCGCGCAGCCCGTCGATGCGCACGAAATGGCCGGCGATGCCCTGGCGCTCGACCGCGGGGAGGAGGTACTCCTCGGGCAGCATCGAGCAGACGGACTGGCTCCAGCCCAACTCCCGGATCTCGTCGAGGACCTCCCGGGCTCCGGTGGCGAGCGTGCACCGAGCGTCCAGCCGCGCGTACTCGAGGTGGAAGGCGTGGTCCAGCCGCACCCACTCGTCGTGGCCGATCGGCCGCCCCAGCAGCCGTTCGTAGAAGACGCGGATCGGGCGGGTGAAGTTGCGCCGGTAGCTCTCCCCGGTCACCTCGACCCGGATGCCGGCCTGGCGGAAGGCGACCGAAGTCGCCTCGAGGACTGCCCCCACGTCGTCCAGGAGGGTGCCGTTCCAGTCCCAGATGACGTGGTTGGTGCTCTCCGGCAGCGCGCCTGTGGCACCGCTGGTCTCTGCCTTCACGCCGGCGATCCTACGGTGGAGGGCCGCCCTCGCGACCCCGACGGGCAGCTCCCCGGTCAGTCCCCCACCCTGCGGTAGCGCTCGGCGCGGCGCTGCAGCAGCACATCGAGTGGGAGCGGGCGGAGGGCGGCGAGGTGGCGGAGCAGGGCGCCCCGGAGAGCTCCCGCCACCACCTGCGGATGCGCATGGGCGCCGGGGGCGGGCTCGGGGATCAGCTCGTCCACCAGCCCGAGGCGGTAGGCGGTGCCGACCCACGGGCGCTGGGCGGCGGCGGCACGTGCCTTCTGGGCGGCGTCGCGGTAGAGGATGGCGGCCACCGTCTCGGGAGGGGCCACGCAATAGATGGCGTTCTCCAGGGCCAGCACGCAATCTGCGATGCCGAGGGCCAAGGCACCTCCCGATCCCCCCTCTGAGAGCACGCAGGAGATGACCGGGGTGCGGAGCCGCAGCAGTGTCAAGAGCGAATCGGCGATCGCCCATGCCTGCCCGCGCTCCTCGGCGCCCACGCCGGGTGCGGCGGCCGGGGTGTCCACCAGGCAGATGACCGGGAGCCCGAACTTCTCGGCGAGGCGCATCAGCCGGGTGGCCTTGCGGTACCCCTCGGGGTGGGGCATCCCGAAGTTGTGGATGGCCCGGGAGGTGGCGTCATTGCCCTTCTCCTGACCGATCACCATCACCCAGACGTCGTCAGCGGGCATGGCCCCCGACCCGCCCAGCTGCGCGGTCCCGCCGATCACGGCCCGGTCGTCACCGAAGAGCCGGTCTCCGCGCAGCTCGGTGAAGTCGTGGAAGAGGGTCCTCAGCAGCTGGAGCGTGCGCGGCCGTCCCGGGTTGCGGGCCAATTCGACCGCGGTGAAGGCCTGTCTCTCCCGCTCGGCGGTGGAGAGGGTGTCGGCGACCGACGGCCCCGGTCCGGCGGGGACGCGCTCACCGACGCCGGTAGCCGGCGCCTCTGGCGCGTGCCGCGCGTCGCCGCTGGTGGACGCTCGGAGAGCTCCCTCCGCCGCCGCTGCCGCGACATCGCCGCCATGCGCCCCCGCCGCGGCTGCCGGCAGGCTCCGGAGATCGCGGTCGGCGCCCCCCGCCGTCAGCGCCCGGAGGAGGCCGGCGACCAGCTCCCGCAGCTCCCGCCGGTCGACGACCTGGTCCACCATGCCGTGGCTGAGCAGAAACTCGGCGGTTTGGAAACCCTCCGGCAGCGCCTCGTGGGCCGCCTGCTCGATGACCCGTCCCCCGGCGAAGCCGATCCGGGCGCCGGGCTCGGCCAGGATCACGTCGCCCTGGGCGGCGAAGGATGCGGTGACGCCCCCGAAGCACGGGTCGGCGAGCACGGAGATGTAGGGGAGGCCCGCGTCGGCGACTGTGCTGACCCCGGCCGTGCAGCGGGCCATCTGAGCCAGCGAGGCGATCCCCTCCTGCATCCGGGCGCCGCCGCTGCTGGAGACGGCCACCAGGGCGCGCCGCTCGGCCACCGCCAACTCGCAAGCCTGGGCAAACATCTCCCCCGCCGCGGAGCCCAGCGAACCGCCCAGGAAACCGAAGTCCATGCAGGCGAGGATGGCCGGGACGCCGCCGATGCTCGCCCGGGCGATCAGGAAGGCCTCGTCCAGCCCGGTCTTCTGGCGGGCCTCGGCGACGCGCGCCGGGTACGGGCGCCCGTCGTCGAAACCGAGCGGGTCACGGTCGGCGAGCTGGATCTCGATCGGCTGGACGCTCCCCGGGTCGGCGAGCTGGGCCGCCCGGGCCGCGGCGGGCAGCTGGCCGTGGTGCCCGCACCATGGGCAGACCCGGAGTGCCCCCTCGTACCTCTCCAGGACAAAGCGGCGGCCACACCCCTTGCAGGCGACGCTTCCCGACCGCGCGACCGGCTTGAGCCGGGGACCGGGTGCTTGAAGCGGCCGCTCGCGGGGTGCCCCCGCAGCGGTGAAGCGTCCCAGCATCAGTCCGCGTTCCACTCCAAGGCGACGGCGCCCCAGGTCGCGCCCGCGCCGAAGGCCGCCACCACCACCCTGTCACCCCGCTTGAAGCGCCGCTGGGCGGCGGCGCCGGCCAGGGCGAGGGGGATCGAGGCGGAGCTGGTGTTGCCGGTTTCCGTGATGTTGACCACCACTCGCTCCATCGGAATGCCCATCCGTTTTGCGGCGGCCTCGATGATGCGCTGATTGGCCTGGTGCGGGACGTAGTGGTCGATGCTGGCCGGGTCCCAGCCGGCGTCGGCGCAGACCCCGGCGGTGACGTCGCAGAAGGTTTCGACCGCCATCCGGAAGGTTCCATTGCCGGCCATCCGGAGCCGGTCGGGGCTGTCGGCGTCGTCGGGCTTGGGCCCGTAGTAGATCAGGTGTCCCTTGGTCCCATCCGCACCCCAGCGCCTTGCCACGATCCCGCCCTCAGAGGCGGCTCCGAGCACGGCTGCACCCGCGCCGTCGCCGAAGAGGACGCAGGTGCCGCGGTCCCCCCAGTCGACGAGGGAAGTCATGGACTCGGCGGCGACCAGCAGGACGTGCTCCGCGACCCCGCTCCGGATCAGCCCCTCGGAGACGATCAGGCCGTAGGTGAATCCGCTGCACGCCGCGTTGACATCGAAGGCCGGGATGCCACCCATGTCCAGCTTGCGCTGGATCAGGCAGGCGGTCGACGGGAAGAGGGTGTCCGGAGTGACCGTGGTCACCACGATGGCGTCGACCTTGGGCGAGCCCGCCTTCTCCAGGGCCCGGCGGGCCGCCTTGGCGCCCATCTCGGAGGTGGTCTCCCCAGGGACGGCGCGGTGCCGGAGCCGGATCCCGGTGCGTTCCATGATCCAGGCGTCCGAGGTGTCGACCATCGACTCGAGGTCGGCGTTGCTCAGGATGCCATCGGGTAGGTGGGCGGCAATGGAGAGGATGCCGGCCCGGCGCTCCCGTGCGGTCACGTCGCCCGATGAGACGGTGGCGGAGAGGGTGTGGACATCTCAGCCCAGAAGCGCGGGCCGCCCGGCGTGGTTACGAGGGGCGGCCCGTCGCGATCCGGCGAGACGGCCTGGTAGCCTTGCACCTGGTCCCCTCCGCCTGACCCGATTGGAGCGAGCCTGCGTCCGCAGGGCCTGCGATCTCAGCCGGAGTGGATGGCGCAAACCGGAGCGTTGCCCGGGATGTCGATCCGGGTGGAGGGCGTGGTGGCCAGCAGGTGGACCGAGGTCGAGGTCTACGCGACCTACATGAAGCTGACCGGTGAGGTGGAGGTGACGGGCTCCGATCGCCTGAGCGACGTGGTCAACGGCAGCGGGCGCTACCTCTCGCTCCGCGACACCCGGGCGGAGCCGCTCTCCGTCAACTACCCGGTGCTGAGCCGGGTGGAGCCGCGCACCACCATCGCCAAGTCGGCGGTGATCCTCATCTGCCCGCTCGAGGAGGCCGAGCGCGAGCGCATTCCCAGCGCACACCGCGCCAAGCTCTCCCACCAGGCCGTCTTCAACAGCGTCGCCTTCTCGCTGGTGGGGGACATCCATCTGGAGCCGCGTCAGACCCTCGAGCAGCAGCTCGAGGCCCATCCCGGCGACTTCCTCCCGCTCACCAACGTCTCGGCGCTCTGGGTGACCGCTCTCTCCGCGGAGACGAGCGCGGTCCAGCGCGTCTTCGCGCTGCTCAACCCGGCCGCCATCCTCTCCTTCTCCGAGCGTTAGCAGGGTTTTTCAGCACCTGTCAGCCGGGGCGCCGCGCACCCCGCGGGACGTCGCTACGGTGTCTTGGCCCAGGTGACGACGGTGGGCTGGCCGGGACGCTCACACCGGGCGATCACCTGCCAGCCGGCGTTTCCCAGCTGCTCCTCGTCAGCCGCGCGCTCGTCGTCGCTGTCGGCGCGCTCCAGGATCAGCGAGCCATCCGAGAGCCGGAGGGCTTGGTCGATGTCGGCAGGTGTGACCATGCCCGGAGCGTAAGGAGGGCGCGCGTGTCTTCCAGAGATGGAGCCGTCACGGAACACCGATGCCAGGTCACAAGCGAACCCACGAATCGCATGGCCCCCCGCTCAGCCGTCCTGCCGCGGGAGGAGGTGCACCTCGCCGGCCACCAGGCGGACCCGGCCGTGCACGGTCTCGACCAGGAGCGCGCCATCATCATCGATGCCGAGCGCCGTGCCCTCCACCGTCGACATCCCCAGCTGCGCTCGCACCGGCCCGCCCAGCCCCGCCGCGCGTGCGGTCCAATCCGCCCGCAGACTCCCGATGCCACCTGCCTCCACCTGCTGAAGCCGGCGGCCCAGCTGGGGGAGCAGCGCGCTGAGGAACGCGTCCCAGCCGTACGCGGCGCCGGCGAGCCGGTCCAGGCTGACCCCAGGGACGTCCGGTGGGAAGGCGGGGACGGTGAGGTTGACGCCCAGCCCCAGGATGATCCCGCCACCCCCCTCGAGCTCGGTGAGGATGCCGGCCAGCTTGGCTGAACCCGCGAGCACGTCGTTGGGCCACTTCAACCGGCAGCTGACGCCGGTCAGGCCGTCCACGGTGTCGGCGACGGCCAGGCCCGTCAGGAGCGGGACCGCCGCGGCCACCTCGGGGCGGCGCCGGAGCAGCAGGCTCATCAGCAGCGCGGTGCCCGGCGGCGCCAGCCACTGGCGGCCGGACCGGCCGCGACCCGCCGTCTGCTCCGCCGCCACGCAGCAGAACCCCTCGCGGGCACCGGCCCCGGCGGCCTCGCGCACCACCTCCTGGGTGCTCGGCGTCCGGGCCAGCCGGCGCAGCTGGAAGCCCGGGAAGACGGCCTCTCCCGCCCGCCTGACGGCGGCGACGGAGTTGCTTTCGGGGGTTCGATTCATCCCCCGCACCTCACGCCGGGAGGCGGGAATTCCGAGTCTTGACCACCCCGTCCTTTCATGTTTAGGATTTTGCGATCCGTCGGGGGAAGTGTGTTCCGCGGCGGATTTCGACTGGCCCTCGGGGAGGGCGAAACGTCAACCCATCCTTCAGGAGGGGGAGCGGTTGCTGATTGAGACCACCTGCATGACCATCAGCGAGCTGCAGGAGCGCGCTGAGGCCGACCGGGACGTCAGGTACGCGCGCCGGAAAAAGATCCGCGCCATCGACCAGCTCATCAATGACTTCGAGATGCTCAACCTCGCCGAGGAGGTTGACGTTCCCGGAGAGTTGAAGCACCGCGCCAACCGGTTCATCGTCGCCGCCGCCCACCCTCTGGTGAAGCGGCCCTGCGACGAGATCCCCATCGCCGACTGGATGGAGGCCCTGTACGACCTCCAGGACACGCTGATGCTTCCCAGCGAGGACGACCTCGACTGAGGCGACCCGCGGGCCCATCAGACCTCTCCCTGCTAGTCCGCCGGGACTGCTCGGGAGGCGCGCATTCCCTCGGGGCCGACGCCCCAGGTGATGATCCGCCGAGGGTGGATGCGGATCACCTCGGCGCTCCAGTACCCGTTCGGCGGCGTCTGCCCCGACAGGGCTTCCGCGCTTCCGCGGATCTCGAGGCCGCGCACCACCCAGGGGCTCACCGAGACCAGGTCGTCGACCACGAAGGCCGCCTGACCGTTGGCGGCCACGTTGTGGAACTTGCGGGTGTTGCCCATGTCCCGCCCCCAGATGGCGATGACACCCGCTTCCTCGTCGACCTGGAAGCCGACCGGGCTGTTCTGGAGCGTCCCACGTGGGCTCAGAGTCGCCAGACGGCCCAGCCGCTGGGAACGAAGGTATTCGAGCTCGAAATCGGTGAACACCACGGTGGGTGGGCCCTCCTCATCCGGATCGGCTCCCTCGGCATCGGGGATGCGGGGATTGACCCCATGCTACCCGACCCCTCCGACCGCCAACGGTGCCGCCGCCATCGCGGTCTGGGCCCTCCACGAAGCCGCGCCCCCCGTCGCCCTGAGGGCGTTCGTATACTCGATCCCCAGATGAACGACGCCCCCACGCCCGAGCCGGACCTCGACTCTGTCGCCGCCTCCCTGCACATGGATGCCGCGGATATCGCGGTCTTCTTCCAGGTGTTCTGCGGCAAGCTGCTTGCCACCGTGCCGGGTGCTGTCCAGGTCCAGCGTGAGGGAGGTCTCTTCAAGAAGGATCATCCCATCCGGAAGATCACAGTCCGGGCGGGAGAGGACGTCTTCGAGGCCGAATTGAGCCGTGGTTCGGTTGCGTGCCGGCACGCTCACGCGGTGCGGGGTATCGTTCTCCGCTCCGAGGATCTGGGCTTCGAGGCCTGGCGTCGAGCGCTGGTCGTCGTCCTGGGCACTCAGGCCCAGGTCAGCTCCGAGGCCCTCGCAGGGCTGCGTTCCGAAGTCACCTGAGCTTCCCCACCGCCCGTCCATCCCCACAGGAGGCGCGCCCGTCATGACCCAGCAGGAGGATCCCCCTCAGCCGGTCGAGGCTCCCCCGGCGCCCCTCGAGGGGCTCCCCAAGGATGCGCTCCGCCGCCTCGCCGAACTGCAGGGCAAGGACGCCCTCTTCACCAGCGACCTCTCGGTCAACGAGTTCCTGCTGGTCAAGGAGGCCGGTTTCCACCCGCGCGGTCTGGTGGTGGGCAGCAGCATCTACCACATCGGCTTCAGCTCCAAGGGATGGAGCACGAGCCGTGAGGTGCAGACCCTGACCCAGGCGATGTACGCGGCCCGCGAGCTCGCCATGAGCCGGATGGAGGAGGAGGCCGCCGTGCTGGGTGCCGACGGAGTCGTCGGGGTCCGTCTCGATGTGGGCTTCTACGAGTGGGGCCGGGGCACGGCCGAGTTCCTCGCCCTCGGCACGGCGGTGAGCGCCGAGGATGGCGGCAACTGGAAGACGCCGGCCGGCAAGCCGTTCACGTCCGACCTCTCCGGCCAGGACTTCTGGACCCTGCTGCAGGCCGGGCACGCACCGCTCGGGCTGGTCATGGGCACCTGTGTCTACCACGTCGCCCACCAGGGGATGTTCCAGGCGATGGGCAACATAGGGCAGAACAAGGAGATGCCCAACTTCACCCAGGCGCTCTACGAGGCCCGCGAGCTGGCCATGGAGCGGATGCAGGACGAGGCCAAGAAGGTCGGCGCCGAGGGCATCGTGGGGGTTCAGATCCAGGAGAAGTCGCACGTCTGGGGCAGCCACACCATCGAGTTCTTCGCGATGGGAACCGCGGTTCGCAAGCTGCCCGACCGCGAGATCGCCACGCCGCGCATGGTCCTGTCGCTGGACCGCTGATGAGCGACGAGGCTGCCGCAGCCGCCCAGCAGCGCCAGTTGGCGAGCATCGCGTCCCTCGAGCGAGGCGGGTTGCCGCTCGCGGCCCAGGAGCGTATCGAGGAGCTGCGCGAGGGCAAGTCTGCCTGGACCAGCGACCTCTCGGTGTCCGAGATGGCGGCCATACAGCACGCCGGTTTCGAGCCGGTGGGGATGGTGATGGGCTCGAGCGTCTACCGGATCGCGGCTCAATGGGGGTACACCACCGTCTACGGCCTGGGCGGCGCGACCGGCGGAGGCAGGGTGCGCACCTACCCCTGCCCACACGGCTTCTACGGTTACGGGGTCGGCAGCGAGCACCGCACCGGGTACAACTGGGAGCACCGCTTCTACGAGGCCGGTATCACCGAGACCCGCGACGCCGCGCTCCGCCGGATCCTCGAGGAGGCACAGGGCCTGGGCGCTCACGGGGTGGTCGGGGTGCGCATCCTCCGCCGCCACCTGGAGGGTGTCGGCAACTCACTGGAGTTCACGTGCATCGGCACGGCGGTGCGCCGCCGTGGCGGCCCGAAGCTCCGCTCCCCGTTCATGTCCCACCTCGACGGTGTCGCCTTCAGCAAGCTGCTCCACGGCGGCTACGTCCCGGTGGCGCTGGTGATGGGCATCGGGGCGATGGAGATCGACCCCGGTTGCGGCACCGAGTGGGCGCTGCGCTCGTGGTCGAACACGCGCATCCAGCAGATCAGCGACGGCATCGAGGAGGCCCGGATGCTCGGCATCAACCACCTCGAGGCCGAGGTGGCGACCGTCGACGCCGACGGCGCGGTCGGCGTCGAGACCGATCTCTCCACCTACGAGCTGGGCGGCGAGTCCATGCTGGTCGAGCTCTTCCTGCTCGGCACCGCGGTGCGGCGCTACGCCAAGGAGCCCCTCGATGAGCCTCCGTTGCCGATCATGAGGCTGCGCTGATGTCGGTCATGCCCCACCCCCGCGCCGACGCCGCCCTCGCCTGTCTGGCCGGGAAGAGCAGTGAGCGCCATCAGGGTCGCGCCTTCAGCAGCGATCTCTCCGTCGACGAGGCGGTGCTGCTCAAGGAGATCGGCTACGAGCCCAAGGGGCTGGTGGTCGGCAGCGCCGTCTACCACATCGGCATCCAGTACGCCAACTGGACTACCAACCAGGAGATGGGCGACCTGACCCAGGCCATGTACCAGGCCCGTACCGAGGCGCTCACCGCCATGGAGCGCCACGCCCAGCAGGTCGGCGGCCAGGGTGTGGTCGGTCTCAAGCTCGAGGTCCAGATCCATCAGGGGAACCACCCCCTCGCCGAGTTCGTCGCCATGGGCACGGCGGTCGCAAATCCCAACGTGAAGTCGAGCGGCATCTGGGTCAGCGATCTCTCCGGGCAGGACCTCTACCTCTTGATCCGCGCCGGCTACCAGCCCATCGGCCTCGCCTTCGGGGCCTGCGTCTACCACGTCGCCCACCAGCGGCTCGGTGCTTGGGTCGGCCAGCAGAGCCAGAACGTCGAGCTCGGCAATTACACCTCGGCCCTGTACGAGGCCCGCGAGCTGGCCATGACCCGGATGCAGCAGGAGGCGCAGCGGTCGCGCGCCCACGGCATCGTGGCCATGCGGATCGAGCAGAAGTCTCACATGTGGGGAAGTCATGTCATCGAGTTCCTGGCCATCGGGACCTCGGTCAGGCTGGTGGCCGCCGAGCACCGGAAGATCGCTCCCGAGCTGTCGGTGAGCCTCGACGACGAGATGGTGCCGGTCACCGACGCCGCACCCGCGGCGGGGGGTGCTGCCGAGGGCTGACCGGATGGTCCCTGCCCAATCGGTGCCTTTCGTCACTGGTTGATCGCTCTCGCGCGTTCGAACATCTGGCCACTCGACCGGCGCGGCCGGCCTCACCGGCGCGCCCGAGCATGCCGGGGAAGGTCGCCCCCTGGGGAGGTTCCGATGAGCACGGATTGCGGCTACACGAGCAGCCTGCAGGTCGAGCGCCGCTCGATCGAGTACATCCCGCCGGAGGAGCGCCACGGCACGCCGCGGAGCCTCTTCAACATCTGGTTCGCCTCCAACATGCAGGTGACCGCGGCGGTGACGGGCGCTCTGGCCGTGATCATCGGGCTCTCTCTGCCGTGGGCGCTGCTCGCCATCGTGATCGGCAACCTCGTCGGCGTCGTCTTCATGGCGGCGCACTCGGCGCAGGGCCCCAAGCTGGGCATTCCCCAGATGATCCAGAGCCGGGCCCAGTTCGGCTTCTACGGCGCCATCCTGCCCCTGATCCTCGTTCTGCTCATGTACGTCGGTTTCTTTGCGACCAGCGCGGTGCTCGGCGGCGCCGCCCTCGCCGGCTGGCTCGGTCTCAACCAGACTCTCGCCACCATCATCGTCTCGATCGTCTGCACGGTGCTCGCCGTCTACGGCTACCGGATGATCCACCAGTACGAGCGGTGGATCGCCCTGGTGTCGGGCCTCGGCTTCCTCTACCTCACCATCCGGCTGCTCACGGTCCACTCGCTCGGAGCCGTCTGGGTTAACAGCGGCCTGACCTTCGGCACCTTCCTGCTCGCCATCACCTTTGCCGCGACCTGGCAGATCACCTACGCGCCCTACGTCGCCGACTACTCGCGCTACCTGCCCGAGAACACCAGCAAGGCGGCCACCTTCTGGTGGACGGCTGCCGGGTCGGTGATCGGCACGGTCTGGATGATGGCCTTCGGCGCGGTGGCGGTGGCGGTGGCCGCCAACGCCTTCAACAGCGGATCGGTCTCCTTCATCGTCGGACTCGGCAATGACAAGGCGATCGGCTGGGCGATCTCGCTGGTCATCATCCTCGGCATCGTCGCCGTGAACGTGCTGAACCTCTATGGCATGTTCATGTCGACGACGACCACGGTGACCGCCCTGGCCAAGATCCGGGTGCACAGCTCGATGCGGGCCGGATTCGTCGTCGGCGCGGGTGTGGTGGGCACCGTGCTGGCCGTGGCCGCGACCTCGAACTTCCTCAACGACTTCGAGAACTTCATCCTCTTCCTCGCCTACTTCCTGGTGCCCTGGACCGCGATCAACCTGATGGACTTCTACTTCATCCGCCGCGAGAAGTACGACATCGCCTCGATCTTCGACATCAAGGGCATCTACGGACGGATCGACTGGCGGACCATGGTCGCCTACCTGGTCGCCATCGCCGTCGAGGTCCCCTTCATGAACACGACCTTCTACACCGGGCCGATGGTGAGCCACCTGGGCGGCGGGGACATCTCCTGGATCCTCGGACTCATCGTCGCCTCGGGCCTCTACTTCTTCCTGCACCGCTCGCTTCGCGCCGGTTCGGGTGCGGTTGCGCCGGCGGTGCCGGCCGCGGTCGCCGAGGGAACGTCCTGATGGCCGGGGCCGTGCACGGGCCCCGCGTGGTGCACGCTCCGCGTGGCACCCAGCTCTCCTGCAAGGCGTGGCCGCAGGAGGCCGCCATGCGGATGCTGATGAACAACGTGGACCCGGAGATCGCCGAGCATCCCGACCAGCTCATCGTCTACGGCGGCGGGGGCAAGGCGGCGCGCAGCTGGGCGGCGTTCGATGCCATCGTCGCCTCCCTCCGGGACCTGGAGAACGATGAGACGCTCCTGGTGCAGTCGGGCAAGCCCGTCGGCATCTTCCGTACCCATGAGTGGGCGCCGCGGGTGCTGATCGCCAACGCCAACCTGGTGCCGGAGTGGGCCAACTGGCCGGAGTTCCGGCGGCTCGACGCCCTCGGGCTGACCATGTACGGCCAGATGACCGCGGGATCCTGGATCTACATCGGGACCCAGGGCATCCTGCAGGGCACCTACGAGACCTTTGCGGCGATCGCCGCCAAGCGTTTCGGGGGCACGCTGGCCGGCACCATCACCCTCACCGCCGGGCTCGGCGGCATGGGCGGCGCCCAGCCGATGGCGGTGACCATGAACGAGGGGGTGGCGATCTGTGTCGAGATCGATCCCTCGCGCATCCAGCGCCGCCTGGAGACTGGCTACTTGGACGTCGTCGCGGACTCGGTGGACGACGCCCTGGACCGGGCGCTGGAGGCCAAGCGGAACCGCACGCCGCTCTCCATCGCGGTCCTCGGCAACGCGGCGGACGTGGTGCCGGAGCTGCTCGCGAGCGGGGCCGAGATCGATGTGGTTACCGACCAGACATCGGCGCACGACCCCCTCATGTACGTCCCCCGCGGCGCCACGGTGGAGGAGATGGCGCAGCTCCGTCTCACCGACCCGGTGGCCCTCACCGCCCGTGCCCGCGAGTCGATGGCGGCCCACGTGGACGCCATGATCGGCTTCCTCGATCGCGGTGCCGAGGTCTTCGACTACGGCAATTCCATCCGCGCCGAGGCAAAGCTCGGAGGCTGTGCGCGCGCCTTCGATTTCCCCGGCTTCGTCCCCGCCTACGTTCGCCCGCTCTTCTGCGAGGGCAAGGGCCCCTTCCGGTGGGTCGCCCTCTCCGGCGACCCGACCGACATCGCGGCCACCGACCAGGCGGTGCTCGACGAGTTCCCCGACAACGAGCCTCTGGCGCGCTGGATCCGGATGGCCGGGAAGAAGGTCAAGTTCCAGGGCCTTCCGTCCCGCATCTGCTGGCTCGGCTACGGAGAGCGCGACCGGCTCGGCCTCCGCTTCAACGAGATGGTGGCGCGCGGCGACCTCAAGGCGCCGATCGTCATCGGCAGGGATCACCTCGACACCGGCTCGGTGGCATCGCCGTACCGCGAGACCGAGGGGATGCGCGACGGGTCCGACGCCATCGCCGACTGGCCGCTCCTCAACGCCCTGCTCAACACCGCGTCGGGGGCGTCCTGGGTGTCGATCCACCACGGCGGTGGAGTCGGCATCGGACGCTCGATTCACGCCGGCCAGGTGACGGTCGCGGATGGGTCTGCTCTGGCGGCTCAGAAGCTCGAGAGGGTGCTCACCAACGATCCCGGCAGCGGAGTGGTGCGCCACGCCGACGCCGGCTACCCGGAGGCCGAGCGGGTGGCGGCCGAGAAGGGGCTGCGGCTGCCGATGCGCGAGTTCGGGGACTGAGCCGGCCCCATCCGCCGAACGACCCGCAGCGGCGGCTCAGCCCGTCCTGGAGAGCCGCGACGCGAACGCCGCCTCCACCGCGGCGAGCTGCGCGGCGGCTCCCCTCCGGACCCTCTGCACATCGCTCCGCAGCACGTCGGCGCGTGACGAGTCGCTCATCGCCGCGAGGTTGATGCTGACGTTGGCCAGGCCGCCGGCCACAGCGGTGTGGAGCAGCTGGCCGGCCGAGTAGGCGTCGGAGACCGCATTGGAGTTGCCCGTCTCGACCAGCTCCCGCGCCGTGGGCAGGAGGGCCGCCGCGCGTCGGGCCACCTCCAGCGGCACCTCCGCCGCCCCGGTCAACGCCGACTGCACCGCCGCGCTGCGGGCCACCCGCTCCCCGTCGGTACGGCGGGGCTGGCGGTACGCCGCCATCACGGCGTCGAAGGCGGCCGTGTCCCGGTCGGCGAGAGCGATCAGGGCGCCACGTTCCGCGTCGGCCAGGGCAGCCACCTCGGCCATGCGGCCCTCGAGGGTTTCATAACCCTTCCGTCCGGTGGTCAGCCGCGCCACCATGCCGAGCAGCGCCGCGCCCGCGGCACCGCTCACGGCCGCCGCCGCACCCCCGCCGGGGGTCGGTCGCTCCGAGGCGAGGGCATCCAGGAAGCCATTCACCGTCATCGTCCCGATGCCGCTGCCCGGAGCCACGGAGGGGGCACCGGCGCCTCCGGCTGGTGCCCCATCTGTCCCGGCGGCCGGGGCGGCGCTCCCGTGGCTGGCCACCAGGGTCTCGATCACCTGGGCGTCGGCCTTGAAGCCGCGCAGCTGCAGGTAGTGGGCGGCGGACTCCGCGAGCGCTGCCTGGGGGATGAGGCCGACGATCTCGGTGTCCAGCACCCGCATGCCGAAGCGGGCGGCCTCCAGCCGGACCAGTTCGAGGGCCCGGTACGGCGGGGTGGCCAGCGGATCGAGCAGGTTCATCGAAACTTGGACGCAGGCGCGCTCGGGGACAGCGAAGCCGATGGCGCGGACGTGCACCAGGCCGCCGGATCGCTCCCGCACCCGCTTGGCCACCTCCTTGGCGGCGCGCTCGTCGCTGCCACTCAGGTAGACGTTGAAGGCGACGAGCGGTGGCCGCGCCCCGACCGCGGTGGCTCCAGCCTTGCCGAGCTGGTGGGGGCCCATGTCCGGCAGCCGCCTTCCCTCGGCCACATCTGCCCGGAGACCCTCGTACTCGCCGCGGCGGACATCGGCCAGGCTGGCCCGGTCCGGGGTCGCGGCGGCGCGCTCGTACAGGTAGACAGGGAGCGAGAGGGTCTCGGCGAGCTCGCGGGCAAAGCTTCGGGCCAGCTCCACGCAGCCGTCCATCGTCACTCCCCGGATGGGGATGAAGGGGATCACGTCGACCGCCCCCATGCGGGGATGGCTGCCGTGCTGCTGCTCCATGTCGATCAGCTCGACCGCCTTGGTAGCTCCCGCCATCGCCGCGGCACGAGCGGCCTCGGGCGAGCCGATCAGGGTGGTGTCCAGCCGGTTGTGGTCGGGGTCCGACTGGCGGTTGAGCAGCGTGATGCCGGGGACGGACGTCATCGCTGCCACGATGGCGTCCATCACCTCGGCACGGCGACCCTCGCTGAAGTTGGGTACCACCAATACCAGCGGTTCCGGTATCGCAGCCGCAGCTCCGCTCATGGACGTGACCGGGAGCGGTTAGGCGGCCGCGCCGTCGGCGGGATGGAGGATGCCGGCCACCTCGTTCAGGGGCATGTCGTCGCTCGGCAGGATGATGTCGCTCTTGGTGACATCCGCACCCCCAAGGACGACGCCCTTCGTCTTGACGAACGTGGTGACGTCGCGAAGGACCGAGTGGTAGGCGGCATCGTCGTTGGCCTCGACGGCGGCGACCAGCCGGCGGTCGTACATGTCCAGGTCGGACTGGAGCGACGCTTCCAGGCGGTACTGATCATCACCGTGGATGCGGACCACGATCCCCTGCGCGCTGATCGCCGCGGGGGCCGGCGCGGCCGGCGCGGGCAGTGCCGCCTGCTGCTTCATCGCGGCCAGCTTCGCCTGCACGCTGCTGTCCACGACGGTCGCGCTGATCTGATCCTCGAGCGTGGAGGTGCCGCCGGTGAGCAGCGGGGTGTCCAGGGTCCCGCTCTCCAGTAGAGCGTCGACGGCGTCGGCGTGCGCCTGGGTGCGGGCGATCTTGTCCTGGGCGCGCTGCATCATCATGGCTGCGTCGCTCGTGTGCTCGCCGATGCCGGCCAGGGTGTCCCCGGCCGTGCTGGTCGCCTTGGCCGCCTCGTACGAGGCCTTGAGCGACTCCCGCTGGGTGGCGAACGACTGCACCTTGGCCTGGTACTTCTGGAGCGCCACCTGCAGCTTCTCGACCTGGGCTCTGAGCGTCTCAATCTGCGGGTCCAGCGCTTGGCGCTGCTGCTGGAGGACCTCGGCCTGGGTCAATGCCTGGGTGGCCAGGTCATCCTTGCCTGCGGAGACGGCCTTCTGAGCGGCGTCGTTCAGCGAGGCGATCCGGGTGTCCATCGTCTTGGCCTGATTCTCGACCCGCTTCTGGCCGGTGGTCGCCTCGACCAGCGCGGTCCGGAGCTTCTGCTGCTGCTCCAGCAGCTGCTGGTACGAGAGATCGATCGCCTGGGAGGGGTCCTCCATCTTGTCCAGAGCGGCATTGGACTTCTGCTGGACGATGTTGCTGAAGCGTCGGAACACGCTCATCGGGGGGTCTCCTTCGGGGTGGCAGCCGGACTATGGGGACGTTGCGAATTCTATGCACTGGCTGACCGCCCCGCTCTGCCACTCGACGAGGCTGGCCGAATTGCACCCCCGCCGGTCCTGGCGGGAGTGCGCCGAGCGAGGGCAAACGGCGGTTGTGCTCAGCGCAGGCCGAGGGGCGCCGCGGCGGCGGCCGCCGCCTGGGCCCGGGTGAGCACCCCGGTGGCCACCAGGCGGTCGAGGACATACGACTGCCGCTGCCCGGCAAGTGCCAGGTGCTGGAGGGGGTCGAGCAGGCTTGGTGCCTGGGGGAGCCCGGCGAGGAGCGACGCCTGGGCCCAGCTCAGCTGGCCCGGGGGGACGCCGAAGTACCCCTCGCTGGCGGCGAGCACCCCGAAGTAGCCGTTGCCGAAGTAGACGGCGCTCAGGTACATGCTGAGGATGGCCGGCTTGGTGTAGTGGCCGTCCAGCTTGAGGGCGAGCGCGACCTGGGCGATCCGGTCGGGGACCCCGGTCCGGCCGCCGGTGTAGATCACCTTGGCGAGCTGCTCGGTGATGGTGCTGCCCCCCCCGTCCACTCCGGTGAACCATCCCCAAAGCGCCCGGCCGGCTCCGGCCACGTCAATCCCGTCGTTGCTGTAGAAAGTGCCGTCCTCGGCCGCCACGATGGCCTCGGAAACGCGCCAGGAGGGCTCGGCCGGGACCGGGACAGAGCCGTGCTCGCGGTCGATGGCCGCGACCAGCGCCGGGGCCCCGGCGACCGGTGGAGTGACCAGGGCGGCTCCCGCCAGCACCGTCCCGGGGACGAGGAGGAACGCCAGCCCGGCGCGAAGCAGGTGCCGCCAGCGGGGCAACCGCGACCGGCCCGTCGCCGGCGATGGGCGCGGCGGTATTTCGGGCTCCGGGGTGGCGCCCTCAGGATGGGCGGCCGCCGTCGCGGCCGGATCGGGCTGGGGCCGGTCGACCGGCTCCACCGGCGGGGTCTCGAGCACTCTGCTCATGGGAACGGGCGAGGTGAGAGGAGAGATACGGGGCGGTTCTGCCGGGCGGCAACCACTCCACCCACCGCGGCGTAGAGTGCCGCCAGGCGGTCCCCACTGCGCCGTCCCCCCGTGCCGTCCCGCCGCCATGTCAGGAGCAGCTCATGGAGATCACCTCGGTCGCCATCCACAAGCCGGAGGACGTCAACCTCATCCTCGGTCAGAGCCACTTCATCAAGACGGTGGAGGATCTTCACGAGGCGCTGGTGGGAGCGGTGCCCGGGATCAAGTTCGGGCTCGCCTTCTGCGAGGCCTCCGGGCCGGCGCTGGTCCGCTGGAGCGGCACTGACGACGAGCTCACGGACCTGGCCCGCGGCACCATGCTGAGGCTGGGCACGGGCCACGCCTTCCTGATCCTGCTCGGCAACGCCTTTCCGATCAACGTGCTTCCGGCGGTGCGGGCCGTCCAGGAGGTCTGCGGGATCTACTGCGCCACCGCCAACTCGGTGGAGGTCATCGTCGCCGAGACCGACCAAGGCCGAGCCATCCTCGGAGTGGCCGACGGTGTGCGCAGCCGCGGCATCGAGGGCGAGGCCGAGATCGCCGAGCGCAAGCAGATGCTCCGCCGCTTCGGGTACAAGGCGAGCTGATCCCCCCGCCGCGTCCGGCGTGGGCAACCTGGCTCAGCGGACGGCGGGCGACAGACGCTCCGCGAGGTAGCGCAGCGCGATCGGGTACCGGTACTCGATCGACATGTGGCCTCCCTCGAAGAGCTCAAACCGGACGTCGGTCACCCCGATCTGCTCCAGAGCCCGCCGGAAGGCCTCGCCCCCGAGGTCGAGGTACCACTCGTCGCTCCGGCCGCCGTCGATGAAGATGGCGCGGAGCGAGCGGAGTGCGTCGGCGTAGCGGGGAGCCATGCGCACCGGGTCCCACTGCAGCCACTGCTCCCACACCTCGGGGATCAGCATGCCGGTGGCAGTGTCGAAGGGCAGCCGGACGGTGCCGTCGGAGTCGGCGGAGTAGGCGGCGGCCATCGCCCAGGCGTTGGCCAGCTCACCGTCGCCGTCCCGGCTCATCGCCGGCCGGGAGCGGAAGTCCGCCCAGAAGCGGTCGTAGCTGCCCTCGTAGCGGTCGCGCAGCACCCGGGCGCATTTGCGGAAGTCAGGCAGGTAGCAGTTCTCGAAGACGGCGTCGCCGGCGTGGTCGGCCATCCCTCCGAAGAGGTCGGGGCGGAGCATGCAGGTGACCATGGCGCCGTACCCGCCGCTCGACTTGCCGGCGATGCCCCGGTGAGCGGCGGCGGCAAGGGTTCGGTACTGGCCGTCCACCCAGGGCACCACCTCCTCGCAGAGGTGGGTGTGGTACATCCCGGTCGCCGGCGAGTCCAGGAACTGGCTGCCTCCCACGGAGGTCCAGCAGTCGACGAACACCACAACCACCGGGGGTGGGGCGTCCTCGCCGCTGAAGAGGGCGTCACAGAGCTCGGGGAAGTTGGGACGGAAGGCGCTCCGCCCATGCCACATGTCGAGCTGGCCGGTGTACCCCTGGATCATGTAGACGGAGGGGTAACGCTTCTCGGGATGGTCGTCATAGCCGGGTGGGAGGTAGACCTCGATGGGACGCACCCACGGGTCACCCAGTGCATTGTTTCGCAGGGCGGCGCTCTCGATCACCGACTGCTCGAAGCGGCCCAAGTGAGCGCGTCGCCAGGGAGGGCCGACCGCGCGGGCTCCCCCCTTCCCGGACTCTGGAACGGGCATCTGGCTTCCCCCGATGGACGTGAGCCGAGGCTGAATCAAATGATGCTAGCTGCCGAGACCCACCTCCAGGGCGAGGCCCGTCGATGCTCAGGCGGCGGTGCGATGGGGAGCCGGGCGCCGGCGCCGGAAAGACCCGGCGGGGCGGCGCGGGAGGCCCGTCCGGACCGGCTGGGCCGGCCGGAATGCCGGCTCCGGGTGCTCGCTTTCGGCGAGGTAGAGCCATTCGCCCCGCGCGAGGAGTGGTTCGGCGTGGAGACGTGGCAGGTGGGGCGCGCCTCCGCGTTGGAGCTTGTGCCACTGCTCGGCGTCGGCGGTCGAGAGGAGCGTGATGGCCCGGCCCGCGGCGCCGTTGCGCGCGGTGCGGCCGATCCGGTGGGTCAGCCACTGCGCGGTCTCGGGCAGCTCGTAGTTGACGACCAGGCCGACGTGGGGGACGTCGAGGCCGCGGGCGGCCACGTTGGTCGCCACCAGGACGTCCACGTCGCCATCGCGGAAGCTGCCGATGGAGCGCTCCCGGGCGTTCTGGGAGAGGTTGCCCTGGAGCTCGGCCACGCGCAGATGGAGGGTCTCCAGCTTGCGGGCGAGCTTCTTGGCACCGTGCTTGGTACGGGTGAAGACGATCGTCCCGGAGCCGGCCGGCTGGAGCCTGAGAAGCGTCACCAGCGAGTCCATGCGCTGCTCGTCGTCGACGTGGAGCACGCCGTGCTCGAGGGTGGGCTCGGCGTCGGCGGCAACCTGCACCCGCCGTGGTTCGCGGAGGTGGCGGTCGATCATCCGCTGCACCCAGTCGGGCATGGTCGCCGAGGCGAGCACGGTCTGACGCGCGGCTCCGACCGCGCAGAGGCTCATGATCCGCTCCACCTCGCGGGCGAAGCCGGCGTCGAGCATCTCATCCGCCTCGTCCAGCACCAGGTACTCGACCGCGGAGAAGTGCACCCGACCCTGCCCCACGAGATCAAGGATCCGCCCGGGGCATCCGACCACGATGTCGGGACCTCCGGCCAGCGCCTGGTACTGCGCCCCGTAGCCGACGCCCCCGTAGAGGACGGCGACCCGCAGCGCCCGGTCGAGGCCGGCGATCACGGTGGCGACCTGCAGCGAGAGCTCGCGGGTGGGCCCGACCACCAGGGCGCGAGGGCCCCCGGCGCGGTGGCCCTGAAGGCGTTCGATCATGGGGACGGCGAAGGCGAGGGTCTTCCCCGATCCCGTGGGGGCCGCGATGACGGTGTCATGGCCGGCCAGGATGTGGGGAAGTGCCTCGCGCTGCACCTCGTTGGGGGCGTCGATGCCCTGCCGGGTGAGCGATTCGAGGGTGCGCGCACGCACTCCGAGTTCTGCAAACGATGTCATGGGTTCTCCGGGCGCACACCAGCCTGGCCGTGCAGTGGCGGCTGGACCGCGCTGGCCCCTCTCGGGGGTGGGAAGCGTTCTTGAGGACCCCGCCGGAAGCGGGGGAGAGGGTTCGCCAAGATGCCGTCGACGTGGTCGACTGCCATTGACGGTAACAGAAGCCCGCTCGCCAGCGGGTTTCGTCATGGATCCGGCGCCGGATGGAGACGGCAGGGAGCGGCGCCTCTGCGGCTCACCTCGGGGGTGTGGGTACCCTCTCGGCAGCGCACCTGGAGCCGCCCGGCTGGCAGGCGGTGGCCGGCACGGCGGTGGCAGCGAGGGGGGCTCGGGAGAGCTCCGGGCCGGCATGTTCGGCACCGCTCGCACCATGACGGCCACCGTGGCCCGGGACCCCCAGGTGGGGCGATTGGCGGGGGTCGATCTTGATCCGCGGCACCCAGGCATCCCGGAGCGCGGTCTGGCTGGTCACGACCGGGGGAAGGTCGCCGCGGACCACCTGGGCCAGGCTGACCTCGTCGAGCACGTCCCGGATGTAGGACCTGACCGCGACCCATACGTCGCGGAGCGCCTCCGTGTGCCCGACGTAGGCGAGCTGGTCCGGGCGGTAGTCGCCCACTCGGGCGAGCGGCCCGTCGATGACCCGGATGACGTCACCCAGGGTGATGGTGGCGGAATCCCGCGCCAGCTCAAATCCGCCCCCCACCCCCCGGTGGCTGATGACCAGCCCCTCCTCCTTGAGTTCGGCAAGGATGTTCTGGAGGAATTTGAGCGGGATGTTCTGGGATTCGCCGATGTGCTCCGCGCTGACCGTGCCCGGCCCATGGGCCGCCAGCTCGATCGCCGCCCGGACGGCATAGTCAGCCTTCACCGATACGCGCATTTCGCACATTGTGACCAAAGGGCCGGCCCCCGCACCTCATTGGTAGACATTAGGTGCGAGGGGCCGGCCCGGCATCGGGTCAGGTGCGTTGTGGCAGCCGGAGGCTCAGCTGCAGGTCCAGGTTTCGCTGCCGGCGACCGGCAGCTGATCCCCGTCCTGGAGGTTGGAGAACGTGGCCGAACCCGACCCGTTGCTGTTCACCGTGATCGAGAGGGTGGTTCCCGAGACCTGGTCAAACTCGTCGGCCGTCCCCTGGTAGGGGGCGTCGAGGTCGACCGAGTCCTGGAACGCGGTCGCGTCGGTGTACGTCCCTGGACCGGTGTAGGGGGTGATGTTCCAGTTGAGGGCGAAACTCTGGTCCGTCAGAGGCTGGGGAATGCTCCAGGTCTGGTTGGCCATGCCGCTCTTGGCGAGCACCGCGCAGGCCGGCAGGACGCTGAGGTCCTCGGTGAAGGTCGCGGACTGGGTGACGGTTCCCGTGACCTTGAGGGTGGCGGTGAACGCATGGCCACCGCTCGCGGCGGCCGTCGACGCCGCCGAGGAGGAGGAGGCTGCCCCGGTCGGGGCGCCCGCGGACGACGATGGGGTGCTGGAGGCCCCGCAGGCGGAGGCACAGAGAAGGACCACAGCACCGACCCCGCCGACTAGNNAGGCGCCGGCGCGCCCGCGCCGAGGAAGAGATGTCGACCAGGGAGCGGAGATTCATGTGACGACCACCACTGTCGGTGAATTCATGTAACAGAGTATGTGGTTGTCGCCCTACCAGTTGCAGGTGCCGAGTCCGAGCGGTGACCCGGGGCGGTGTCCGCTCTCCCGGCTACACCGCCTGCTCGAGCACCGGCGTTCCGGCGCGCTCCTGGCGGTGGAAGGGGAGCGCCACCAGTGCAAAGGCGAGCAGGGCGAACGGCGCCGCCTCGATGATGTACCAGGGCCAAGGGGCGAAGAGGTCGAGCGGCGTGGTCCCGCGAGGCGGCTTGCCCGCCAGGTTGAAGTAGTTGGCCCGAGTTACCAGGTCAAAGACCCCGACGGCCGCCGCGTAGGCCAGGGTGGCCTGGAAAGCTCTGGTCACGGCGCCCTTGCCGGGAACGTAGCCGAGCCCGCAGACCAGGAAGAGGGCCGCGATGATCACGCCGCTGTGGTCGATGTAGTACTCGAAGTACCAGTAGCTGCCGAGCGGCAGCGACCGGTCCGGCCAGAGCAGGCCCATCGTGGTGGCCGCCATCCCCCAGAAGTAGGTGGTCTCGATCAGCCAGCGCCGGCGCCAGATGAGGGCTCCCCCCGCCACGAACGCGGCCAGGTCGCAGAGGTTGAGGGGGAGGCCGTACCGGATCGACCAGTTGCCGTTCCACACCCCGCTCAGGCAGTAGACGGTTTGATTGACGACCAAGGCGCCGGCCAGGCCGCGGGCCGCCCACGTGCTTCGGTGGCTCGGCCATCGCCTCCCCGCGACGACCGCCGCCCAGATGGCGATCGCCGTGAAGGCCAGCGCCCCGAGGTGACCGACGCTCCAGAACTGATTCACGTTTCCTCGCAGGTTGCCCGGATCGATGCCGTTTCTAGCACACCACGTCCCTCGACGCTAATCTGCGCCGGCGTTTCGGTGTGTACCTTCCGCCGTTGCTGGAGGCCCTGGGGTTGGCCGAGCTGGAACACTGCCCTCGCAACAACCGGAAGCGCGCGCGGTAACCCCTGGAGCCGACGGGGAGATTCGAACTCCCGGCCAGCGGTTTACGAAACCGCTGCTCTACCACTGAGCTACGTCGGCTGGGGAAGACGGGCACGCGGTGAACCAGCCCGAGTGGGCCATTATCCCAGTTGCGTGAAGACCCGCCGCCCCCGGCCCCGCGTCGCCCCTCTGGGATGACCGCCGAGGCCCTGACCCGCTTCGCCGAGACCGATGGGTTCGAGGTCGCCCTCGACGAGGAGGGTTCGCCGCCGGACGATCCGCTTCTGCGCCTCTACGGCGGGCCCCTCCGGGTCCGGCGGGGCACTCCTCGCCTGGTTGCGAACTTCGTGGCCACCGCCGACGGGGTCACCGCCTTCGGCGAGGGCGGCGGTGAGGGTGCCATGGCAGTCAGCCTTCACAGCCCCGCCGACCGCTTCCTGATGGCCCTGCTCCGGTGCGCCGCCGACTGCGTCCTGATCGGAGCCGGCACCCTCGGTGACGATCCCCACCACCAGTGGACCCCGAGCACCCCCATGCCGGACCTGGCGGAGGAGCTGGCCGTCCATCGCCGGCGGCTCACCGGCGCTGACGGCCCACCGCCGCTCGCCGTGGTGAGCGGAAGCGGCGCCCTGCCGGCCGCCCACCCCGCGCTCCGCGATCCTGCGGGCGACGTCTTGGTCATCACCACCGAGGACGGGGCGGCACGGCTCCCCGTGATGCACCCTCGGGTGCGGGTCGCCGTCGCCGGGGAGGCGGGCGAGATCCCCGCCGGCGCGGTGGTCGAGGCGGTGCGCACTCATCTGGCGGCCGTGACCATCCTCTGCGAGGGCGGCCCGCGGCTCTTCGGGCAGCTCCTCGCCGGCGGGTGGGTGGACGAGCTCTTCGTCACTGTGGCCCCGCAGCTCGCTGGTCGTTCCGGGCATGCTCCCCGGCCTGGACTGGTCGCCGGCACCGCGTTTGCCCCTGAGGAGGCGCCCCGGCTCGGTCTCCGCTCGCTGCGCCGGTCAGGCGACCACCTCTTCCTCCGGTACGCGGTTGCGCGCCGACCTTGACGGCATCAACACGCACGGCACCAGGGGTGGCCGGATTTAGCAGGGTGTCTTCAACATCCTGCTAGCGCAGGTGCATGCTCCCGCGCCTCGCCGGCTGCGCGACGAGCGCCTCCGATCTCACCGTGAGTGCGGTCACCACGGGGCGCTTGAGCGCTGCCACCGCCGCCCGGGGCACCGCGACGGGGACGGGTCTGCGCGCCGGCAGAGGGGATGTGGGCACCTGTTCGGGTGCGCGGACGATCGCTGCCGCCGCCACGGGCAGCGGGGTGCGGACTGGCTGCAGCGCCCGCGGCGAGCAATCGCCGCCGCCGAGCAGGAGACCGCGGCGCACACGGATGTGCCGCTGCACCCAGAACCAGACGGCGAAGCCGGCAAGGGTGATCACGCCCTTGTCGGCGGCGCGCTGGAGGAGGGCGGCGGCCACCGCTGCCGGACCGAGCACACCCTGCGTTTGGAGCAGGGCGATGGCGGTGCTTTCGAAGCCTCCCACCCCACCTCCGGGGCTGGTCGCGGCGCCGGCAAGGTATGCGGCGCCGTAGATGAAGGTGGTGGTCACCCAGGGGATCGCCGTGCCGCTCGTGCCCCGAACCATCAGCCAGAAGAGGGTCAACTCAAAGAGCGCGCCCAGCACGCTGAGGATCAGCCAGAGCCAGGTCTGGGGGCGCCGCATGAGCCGGACCACCTGCTCGTGGAGAACCTCGAGCTGGCGGGTGGCGCGCCGCGCCCACGGGATATGCCCGACCACCCGGAGGACGGCGGTGAAGACCGGGTCGATGGTGAGGATGCCGATGATCGCCAGGATCCCGGCGAGCGAGACGGCGATCCCGGAGATGCCGGCGGCATAGGCGAGAGCGCCGGGGATGGCGACCGCCACGATCACCGTGGTGTAGAGCAGCTCCTGGACGGTGACCGCAGCCATGGTGGTGCCGATCGGGGCGCCGGTCGCCTCACTGGCCAGCTCGGCCCGGGCCAGCTCACCGAACGGCAGCAGGCCAAAGGCCTCGCCGCCCACCGTGAAGAGCACCGAGTCTCGCACGGTCACCGCCACCCCTTCGCTGCGCAGCAGCTGGTGGTAGCGGAGCCCTTTGGTGAGGTAGAAGCAGGTGGTGAGCCCAATCGCCGCGGGCACCATGATGATCGGGAAGCGCGCGATGTCCTGGCCGAGCTGGCCGGGATTGAGGATGAGGATCAGGGCGACCAGGATGCCGATGGTCACCCCCGTCTGGATGATCAGGCGCACGCGGTGGGCGCGACTCATCCGAAAATCGTGGTTCGAGACCCTGACCGGGGGATGGGCCGCGGATGCTTCGTCACCGATCCGGTTCTACGCTCTCGGCGCTGTCGCGGACGTCATCGATCTCGTCCGCCAGAAGCGGGAGGGCGGCGTACCCGACCGCCCCCGGGCCGGTGTGGGTACCGATGACCGGGTCGAGGGCGATGATCTCGCAGCGGGCGACGTCGCAGACCTCGCGGAGGCGCGCCTCCAGGGCCCGGGCGAGCTCCTCGGCGTCGGCGTGGAAGACCAGGATCCAAGGCTGGCCGGGAAGGTCGCGCGCCGTCTTTTCCAGTGCGGAGAGCACCCCGGACGGGGTGCGGGTGAGGGCCACGCGTCCGGTCTGGCCGTTGCTCAGCCGGAAGACCGGTCGCACGTGGAGGCTGTCCGAGATCCCCGCCAGGAGGGCGTTGATCCGGCCGCTTCGAGCCACGAACTCGAGGGCCTCCAGGGCGCCGAACATCCTCACCTCGCGGATGGCGCGCTCGGTCCGGGCCAGCACGTCGGGGAGCTCGGCCCCGGCGATGCAGAGCCGGGCCGCGACCCGTGTGATCAGTCCCAGCCCGGCGGCCGCCGTTCCGGTGTCGACCACCGTGACGCGCTCCCGCCCCTCCTCCTCGGCGAGCATCCGGGCTGCCAGGCGCGCGCTGTCGTCCATGCCGCTCCATCTGGCCGGGATGGTGAGGCAGAGGATCTGGTCGGACCGGCAGCGACGGTAGGCCTCCAGGAACTCCCCGGGAGGCGAGGCCGACGTCTCGGGGGTCTCACCGTGGCGCAACCGCGCGTAGAACTCGCGCAGCTCCTCGGTGCTCCGGGCGTCGATCTCCTGATCACCGATCCGGACCGGTAGATCGACCACACCGACCGTGCCGCCCAGCTCGGGTGGCACCAGGGCCCCGCTGCCGGTCACCAGGGCGCACGGCCGGCTGGTCGCCTCCGGCGTGACTGCGGCCGGGTGAGCCCGCACCGTGGGGGGGATCTCCACGGCTACCGCGGACCCATCCGCGACGCTAGTCGCATTGGCCGCGCGCAAGATGATCCATGTCACTCCCTGATCTGGTCGTGAGGGGTCACGCGGCCGCGCAGTTGCATCGGTCCGAGGCCATGCCCCACCGGGAAGCTGCTGCCTAAGATGATAGCCATGGCCTGAGGCTGAGGACCGCCTCGGGTCGGATGGCCGAGGGATCGGCGGAGGGAACATGGACGCGCGCTGGACCCTGGTCACGTTCTGCGCGGCCGCCTATCTGATCGGAAGCCTTCCCCTGGGGTACTGGGTGACCCGCTGGCGGCGGCTCGGTCTCGACATCCGGGGCTATGGGTCCGGCAACGTCGGTACCGCCAACATCTACCGGCACGCCGGGTTTGCCCTGGCGGCGGTGATCGGGCCGCTCCAGTTCATCCAGGGATTGCTCCCGGTCCTGCTCGCCCGTTACGTCGGGAACGTCACCGGCGCTGGTCTGGTGGTGGTCGGCATCCTCGCCGTCGTCGGCAACGGCTGGTCCCTCTTCCTCCACTTCGACGGCGGACGCGGGGTGGCGGTCTCGACGGGCGCGGTTGCCGGTCTCAACCCGATCGCCCTGGCCGTGCTCCTCGTCTGCTTCGCGGCCGGTGCCCTCCGAGGTCGGATCGCTGAGGGGGTGATCGCCGGCTTCATCGTGCTCCCGCTGGCGGGGGTGGTCCTCGCTGTCGTCCCACTCCGGGCCGGCTGGGCGTTCCCCGTCGGGATGGTGGTCATCCTCCTTCTGATCCTCGCCCGCCGCCTGGAGGGGGTGGTCGGCGACGTCAACCACTTCGGCAAGGACCAGCACGTCGTCCTCGACCGGGTCCTCCACGACCGCCGTCCCGGACGGCCGCTGGTGGGGCACCGCACCGATCCCTGAGCGTCTCCCGGAAGGACGCCCGACGGCCGTCGCCGGCCTTCTTGGGGCGCCGGCTACCCCTCGTCGGTCCAGACGGGGTTGAACGGGTACCACTGCTCCGGAGCGAGGGCGATCAGCGCGTCGAGCCGGTCGGCAAGGGTCTGGGTCATCTCGGCGACCGTGCCGGTCGGGACCGGCGCGTCGATCAAGATCCGGTAGTGGCGGTCGACCCGGTAACAGATGGCGGGCAGCAGGGGGCACCCGGTGTGGAGCGCCATCGCCGCCGGGCCGGTGCTGAAGAGGACGGGACCGCCGCGGAACTGCACTTCGACCGTCGCCCCCCCTTCGGGGATGTCGGCGAGGAGGGCCAGGAAGCGGCCGTGGCGGAGGGCATGGAGCAGACCCCGGGCGGCCCGACCGGGGGTGAAGACCTCCAGGCCGCGGCGCTCGCGAGCCCAGACGATCACCTTGTTGAAGAACCTCGGGCTGAAGTCGCGCATCACCGTGGTGAGCGCCAGTCCCCGAGAGAGGGCCATCGTCGCCGCCATGTCCCAGTTGCCGAAGTGAGCCAGGCAGAAGATGCCCGACCCGTGCTCCTCCTCGGCCCGCGCGATGTGCTCCCAGCCGTCCATCGGATGATCTCGGCGCACCGTCTCCATGGTCAGAGCGTCGGCCCACATGAGGTCGAGGCAGGTCCGGAAGTACTCGCGATAGGAGGCGCGCGCCCGGGCTCGCGCGGCCTGCGCCGTGAGCGCGGGATCGGCCCTCCGGTGGCGGGCGGCACATTCGGCGACGCGGCCCGGCCTGACCAGGGAGGTGGCCGCGGCGATGGCGTCGACGGCGAGGTAGCGGTGCCAGCCGAGCGCCTGCGCGGACTTGGCGACGCCACCCCAGAGCATCCGGAGCAGAGGCGAGGGCGGGGACGTGCTCTGGATCGGAGCGGCCAGGGTGCGAGCGACAGGGGCGCTCAGCGGATGCCCTGTGGCCGCTCCGCCGTGAGGATCGTTCACCCGGGCGGCCGCGCCCGATCTTGTCTTGATGGCTTCTCCGCCCGTGAAGTCTCAGCGGAGAGGATCATAGATGGGAGCGTGGGCCGAGCCCACACCGGCCGGCGCAGGATGCCCGGCGCGCAGTTCACTTCGGCGGGCCGGCTGGCTCGCAGGGCGCGGAGGGTTCGGGTGTGACGATGCGGGTGGCTTGGTTCGGGCACGCGGGAGGACGCCGGGCCGACGGGCTCACCACCTACAGCGACCAGACCGTCACCTCCCTGGCCGCGGCCGGCTGTGAGATCCGCTTCTTCCACCACGATTTGGACGGCGACAGCACTCCCGTCGCCGACGTCGTGGCGCTCGAGGGGGTCCGTTTCAAGACGGTGACGCTGCCGGCTCCTCGCACCCTCGCCCGGATCGAGCGGGCCCTCGCCGACTTCCGTCCCGACGTCGTCCATTGCTCCGTGAGCGTCTCCCTCCTCGACGGGGCGGTGGCCCGGGTGGCGCGCGGTCTGGGCGCCGCGACGGTGGCGACCTGCCACCTCCCCTACGCCCCGGCGCAGAGCGCCCGGGGCCGGGTGATGCGCCGTCTCTACCACTACCATGCCCCCCGCCTCCGGGAGTACGACCGCTGCATCGCCCTCTCCCACGACCAGCGCGACCTCCTGGTGTGGGCCGGGGTCGCGCCGGATCGCGTCGTGGTGATGCCCAATGCCGTCGACACGCAGCGGATCTGCCCCGGGCCCTCTGCGCTGAAGCAGGCCCTGGGCGCCGAGCTGATGGTCTCCTTCCTCGGCCGGCTGGACCCGGAGAAGCGGGTGGAGGAGCTGATCCGCTCCTTCCTGGCCCGCCGCTGGCCGTCCGACCACCTGCTCGTGATCGCCGGCAATGGGAGCCAGGATCGCCGGCTTCGTGCCATCGCCGGGTCCGAGGGGCCGGTGCGCTTTCTGGGGATGGTCACACGGCTGGAGGACCGCCTGGAGCTGCTCCGGGCGACCGATCTCTTTGTCCTTCCCTCGACCGCGGAGGGACTTTCACTCGCCCTCCTGGAGGCGATGGCGGCGGGCTGCGCGATCGTCGCCACCGATGCCGGCGAGCACGGGGCGGTGCTGGACGGCGCCGGCCTGGTCATCCCGCTCCACCCCCTGGAACCGGCCCTGGGTGAGGCCATGGAGCGGTTGCGCGCCGACCCCGAGGCCCGTCGGAGACTCGGTGAGGCCGCCCGCAGCCGGGCCGTCGCCCATCACGGCCTCGAGGCGTACGTCGCGGACCTCCTCGGCGTCTATGCGTCGGCCATCGCCGGGCGCGAGGTCGGCAGCGCGCCGCGGTAGGGCCGGACCCGGAGCGGTCAGGGGTGTGACGCGGTCGGCTCGAGGCCGGCGGGCCCGCCCTCCTCGTCCGTGGGCAGGCGTGCGTGGAGCGTCGTGCCCGCATCGGGCACCGATCGGACCTCCAGATCACCCCCCGCCTCGCGCGCCAGGTCATGGATCAGGCTGAGACCGAGGTGCCCTGCCTCCAGCTGCCGGTGGCGCCGGTCCGCCGTGAAGCCGACGCCGTCGTCGACGATCCGGAGGTCGAGCCTTCCGTCATCCTTGACCACGGCCACCCGCACGTGCCGGGCGTGGGCGTGCTGGTCGACGTTGTGGAGCGCCTCCTGGGTGATGCGGTAGGTGGCGCTGAGCGCGGTGCCCCGGACGTCGCCG
>PLOF01000112.1:0-448 GCA_003142035.1 Candidatus Dormiibacterota bacterium | reverse complement strand
AGCCCGAGGGTGACGGCGGCCAGGTCCTGGACCACGCCGTCGTGGAGGTTGCGGGCGATCCGGTGGCGTTCCGCGTCCGATGCCTCCAGGGCCCGGCGGAGCAGCAGCTCCTTCTCTCGGGCGTGTGCCTCCCGCTGCAGCTGCGAGGCGTGGGTGCGTGAGGAGAGCACCAGCAGGGACATCTGGAGCAGCAGCACCGGGACGAGGAGGAGGAGAAAGCCGTCGGCCCCCTCCCGGTCGACGAGCACGACGCCACCGAAGGCGGTGAGGCCGGCACCCAGGAAGTAGGGGAGGACCGAGGTCGCGTTCTGTCCCACGTAGGGCAGCACCCGCATCCCCGGCTGGGTGAGCCACTGGAGGACCGCGAGCAGCCAGATGTTGACCACCCAGGAGAGAAGGCCGGCCGCCAGCCCTGCGACCAGCCCCGGCCCCAGCGCGGTGCCACTCC
>PLOF01000041.1 GCA_003142035.1 Candidatus Dormiibacterota bacterium | reverse complement strand
GAATTCGTTCCGAGCCGCCTTCCTCAGCGACGCGGAGCGGGCCCGGTACCTGACGGAGCTGGAGGAGTACTCGCCGGCGGCCCCGTAGCCCAGGTCTGAGGGACCCCCCCTACGCGGATCCTCTGGGGCTCAGGAGGACGTCCTGGAGCAGGGCGGCGACCAGCGCGGCCCGCTCCGGCATCCTCTCGATCTCGACCCACTCCCCCTCGGCGTGGGCATGGCCCCCGACGGCGCCGAGGCCGTCGAGAGTGGGGGTGCCCATGGCGGCGGTGAACTGGCCGTCCGAGCCACCCGGTGCGAGCACCCCCCGAAGAGGAGGCAGCCCGAGGGTCACCGCCACGGCCTGAGCTTTCTCGAACAGCCCGCGCGAGATCTCGCGGGACATCGGCGCGCGGTCGATCCCGCCCAGCACGGTGATCTCCGTCCCGTCGAGGTGCGGCCGGAGCCCGCGCATCGCCCTCTCGATCCGCTCCAGCTCGGCCGTCGATGCGGCGCGCGAATCGACCCGGAACTCCGCATGCGCGGGCACCGTGTTCGCGGTCGTACCCGCCACCGCCAGGGTCGGGGTGGCGGTCGTCCCCAGCCGGGTGTCGGCGAGGGCGGCGACGTCCTGCATCTGCCGTGCCATCTCCAGGGTCGCGTTGGCCCCCCGGCCGGGCTCTGACGCGTGCCAGGCCCGCCCCCTGATCTGGACGGTGTACTGAGCCGTCCCCTTGCGAGCGACCTTGAGTGCGCCCTCATACGAGGCCTCCAGGACCAGCACCGCCTCGAGCCCCGCCGCGGACTCCTCGATGAGCGCACGGGAGCTTGGCGATCCCACCTCCTCGTCGGTGGTGACCAGCAGCCGCACGCCCTCGGGCGTGCCGAGCGCGGAGAGGGCAAAGAGCGCCTGGACGATCCCCGCCTTCATGTCCACGACCCCGGGGCCCGTGGCCCTCCCGCCGTCGGCGCTGAACGGCCAGCGTGCCAGCGTGCCACGGGGCCAGACGGTGTCGACGTGGCAGAGGAGGAGGGCCCGCGGCCGCCCCGTCTCCCAGACGAGGTGAACGCCGCCGCCCCTCTCGACCCGCCGGCCGCCGCTCCTGGCGAGGCGCGCCAGCATGCCGTCGACGGTGTCCAGCGCGGCGCCGAGCAGCTCGGGATCGCCGCTCGGCGACTCACGGTGGACCAGCGTCTCCAGGCAGTCGACCATCTCCGCCTGACGGCGGCGCAGACCCTCGAGCAGCGCGCGAGCCGGCGTCGCCGCCGGGGTCGGGGTCACGCCGGCCAATCCGATCCGTCGGGGCCGAAGACGTACCACCCCGGCGCGAAGGCGCCCACCGGCCGCAGACCCTGCGCGAAAAGAGTGGTCATGACCTCGCGGAGTGCGCCTCGCCACGCGTCGGCCTGCCGGCGGTCGCGGCTCCGCACCGCGAGGATGTCGTCGGGGATGCGCGCGAGCGCCCGGTCCGCACGGGCCGCGGTCGTGCCGGCCCACGCAGCGAGACCGGCGAGCAGGGGGTCACCGCCGGCCCCCATGTCGAGGACCACGGGGGCGCCCTCCCGGAGCAGGAACTCTACCGGCGGGGCCGGCGTCCGCCCTGAGAGCGCCCTCGCGACCCGCGGGCTGGCCAGGCTCCAGACCGCCAGGAGTCGATCCGTGGCATCCTCGCCGTTGGGACCGTCGTGGAGCGTGCCGTAAAAGTTGACGAGGTACTCGGCGGCCTCGGCTCCGAGCTTGGTCAGGTTGAAATGGGCGTTGCGGGCGACCAGCGGATCGAAGGTCCAGGTCACGGATTCGATCGCGTTGGCCAGGGCCCAGGCGCGCTGACGGAGCTTGAGGGCCAGACCGACCCCGCGCAGCTGGGAGCCGGGGACGATACCGGTGATGTGCGAGTGGAGGGTGGGCCGGCCCTGGTGGACGCCCCGGAAGGAGACGGTGGCACCCACCATCTCGGTCCCCGACCGGGCGGCCAGGATGCAGTTGCCGCTGTGGGCGAGCGCCCGGAGCATCTCCATCGCGACGGCGTCGCCCTCCCGGTGCCAGACGGTGTCGACGACCCGGTTGAGCTCGACGAGCTCGTCGATCTCGTGAACCTCATCGACGGTCACGCCGGCACGCATCGCCGCCGAGAGCGCCAGGTTGGCCGCTCCCGCCTCTGGCTCCGTCATCCCGGTCGCACCACTCGGCGCCGGGTGGTCAGGCGGTCGATGACGTCCCGCCGCACCTCGACACCCAGCCCAGGTCCGGTTGGCACCCGCAGCCGGCCGTCGTGCAGGACAAAGGGCGCCGTGATGTCCTCGTGGAAGTAGCGGTCGGACGCCGAGGTGTCGCCGGGAAGCGTGAAATCGGGCAACGCTGCCAGAGCCAGGTTGGCGGCCCTGCCGATCCCGGTCTCCAGCATGCCGCCACACCAGACCGGAGCCCCGAGCGCCGCACAGACGTCGTGGATGCGCTTCGCCTCCAGGTAGCCGCCAACCCGACCGGGCTTGATGTTGACGATGCTGCATGCCCCCATCTCGATCGCCTCCGCGGCGACCGTCGCCGAGAGGATCGACTCGTCGAGGCAGATCGGCGTCACCAATCGTCGCGCCAGCTTGGCATGCCCAAGAAGCTGCTCCTCCGGCAGGGGCTGCTCGATCAGCACCAGGCCGAATTCATCCAGCCGGGCGAGGTGCTCCGCATCCTCCAGGGTGTACGCCGCGTTGGCGTCGACCTGGAGCAGCATCGCGGGCCCGAACCGCTCCCGCACCGCGCGCACCCGGTCGATGTCGAGGCCGGGCTCGATCTTGAGCTTGATGCGGCGGTACCCCTCGTCCACGTAGCCGGCGACCGTCTCGAGCAGCTCCTCGGTGGTGTCGGTGATGCCGACCGAGACGCCGCAGTCCACCTCGGTGCGCACCGCTCCGAGGTACTCGGCCAGCGACCTCCGCGCCACCCGCAGCTCCAGGTCCAGCCAGGCCATCTCCAGGGCGGCCTTGGCCATCCGGTGGCCCCGGACCGATTCGAGCACGCCTCCCAGCTCGGCGGCGGTGACGCGGTCTCGGGCCAGCAACCGGGGCAGGAGGTGCTGCCCGATCATCTGCTCGGCCGCCTCGGTGTACTCGGACGAGTAGCCCGGCTCGCCCATGGCGACGCACTCGCCCCAACCCTCGCCGTCCTCTCCGAGGAGGTGGACGATGAGGACGTCACGGTCGGTCTGGACGCCGAACGAGGTGCGGAAGGGCGCCACCAGGGGGATGGCGATTCGGAGCAGCTCCACGGCCTCGACGCGCGGTCCGGTACCGGGCTCCGCCGCTCCCCGCGGGGGCGAGGCGGGGAGCACGGGCAGGGTCATCTCGTCATCAGCTCAGCTCAGCTGCAGCCGGATGTCGCCCCGCAGTTGTGGCACTTGTAGCAGGCACCGGAGCGGACCATCAGGGAGCCGCACTCGCTGCAGGATGGCGCATCCGCCTGATTCTGGAAGGTGCTGGTCGGTGTTATCGGATCGAGGCCGAGCGACATGAGGACCTGGGCGGCGTTGGCCGAACCCTCGACCGGAGGGGGGGGCTCCATGTCCTCGGCATCGCGCCGGATGATGCCGATCTCGGTCTGCTTCTCCACGCTCAGGAAACGCGAGCCCAGCCACCGGAAGATGTAGTCGACGATCGACTTGGCGATCGGGATCTCCGGGTTGCGGGTGAAGCCCTGCGGTTCGAAGCGCATGTGGGCAAACTTGTTGACCAGGAAGTCGAGGGGGACCCCGTACTGGAGCGCGAAGCTGACCGCGATCGCGAAGGAGTCGGTGAGCCCGGAGACTGTCGACCCCTCCTTGGCCATCTTCACGAAGATCTCGCCGGGGGTGCCGTCCTCGTAAAGGCCGACCGTGATGTAGCCCTCGTGGCCACCCACCTCGAAGCGGTGGGTCAGCGCCTGGCGCTCGGCGGGGAGCTTGCGCCGCAGCGGCCGCTCCACGATCCGCACCTTCTCGCCGGTCGTCTTGTCCATCGAGGTGGCGAGCGGTTGGGAGCGCTTGCTGCCGTCGCGGTAGATGGCGAGTGCTTTGAGCTGCATCCGCCAGCCGTCGATGTAGGCCTTCTCGACGTCCTCGACGGTGGACTCGTTGGGCATGTTGACGGTCTTGGAGATGGCTCCGGAGACGAACGGCTGGACCGCCGCCATCATCCGGACGTGGCCCTGCCACGTGATCGACCGCTTGCCGTTGCGCGGGATGAAGGCGCAGTCGAAGACCGGGAGGTCGTCGTCGCGCAGCTTGGGCGCACCCTCGATGGTGTCATTGGCATCGATGAACGCCACGATGTCGGCCACCTCGCCCTCGCTGTAACCGAGGTGTTTGAGGGCGGCCGGGACGGTGTTGTTGACGATCTTGAGCATGCCGCCGCCGACCAGCTTCTTGTACTTGACCAGGGCGATGTCCGGCTCGACACCGGTGGTGTCGCAGTCGAGCATGAAGCTGATCGTGCCGGTCGGCGCGATGACAGAGATCTGGGCGTTGCGGTAGCCGTGGCGCGCGCCCAGCTCGTGAGCCTCGTCCCAGGTGGACCGCGCGGCCGCGAGCAGGTCGGCGTCGACGGTGGAGGAGGGGATGGCGTAGGCGGCCTCGCGGTGCTTGGCGATGACCCGGAGCATCGGCTGGCGGTTGACGGCATAGCCATCAAAGGGGCCCACCTCGCGGGCGATCCGGGCCGACTGGGCGTACCCCTCGCCGGTGAGGATGGCGGTGAGGCAGGCGGCCAGATCGCGGCCCTTCGGGGAGTCGTAGGGGATGCCCTTGGCCATCAGCAGAGCGCCCAGGTTGGCGTAGCCGAGCCCGAGCGGCCGGAACGCCTCGCTGTTCTTCCCGATCTTTTCGGTGGGATAGCTGGCCGGGCTGACGACGATCTCCTGTGCCGTGATGGTCAGCTGGACCGCGTGGCGGTAGTCGTCGATGGCGAAGCTGCCGTCCTCGTTGAGGAAGCGGAGCACGTTGATCGACGCCAGGTTGCACGCCGAGTCGTCGAGAAACATGTATTCAGAGCACGGATTGCTGGCGTTGATCCGCCCGCTGTTCGACGACGTGTGCCAGTCGTTGATGGTGGTGTCGAACTGGATCCCGGGGTCGCCGCACTGCCAGGCCGACTCGGCCATGAGGCGGAGCAGCGCGCGCGCCTTGACCGTCTTGAGGATGCGGCTCGGGTCCGTGATCGCCCGGAGATGCCAGTCGCTATCCTCGTCGACCGCCCGCATGAACTCGTCGGTGACCCGCACCGAGTTGTTGGAGTTCTGGAAGAAGACGGAGCCGTAGGCCTCCCCGGTGAAGGCACCGTCATAGCCCGCGTCGATCAGAGCCCACGCTTTGCGCTCCTCGGTCACCTTGCAGGTGATGAAGCTCTCGACGTCGGGGTGGTCGGCGTTGAGGATGACCATCTTGGCCGCGCGGCGGGTGGTCCCGCCGGACTTGATCACCCCTGCGAAGGCATCGAAGCCCTTCATGAACGAGACCGGGCCGCTCGCCGTGCCACCGCCGGCCAGCTGCTCCTGGGAGGAGCGGATGGCGGAGAGGTTGGAACCGGTGCCGCTGCCCCCCTTGAAGAGCATCCCCTCGCTCTTGGCCAGATTGAGGATGGACTCCATGGAGTCGTCGACACTTTGGATAAAGCACGCCGAGGCCTGGGGGGTCCTGCCGGGAACCCCGAGGTTGAACCACACCGGGCTGTTGAAGCTCATCTTCTGGTGGAGGATGAGGTGGCACAGCTCGTCGGAGTAGGCCTCGGCGTCGGCCTCGGTCGCGAAGTAGGCGCCCTCGCGCCCCCAGCCGGTGATGGTGTCGACCACCCGGGAGATCATCTGGCGGACGCTCACCTCTCGCCGCGGCGTCCCCAGCGGGCCGCGGAAGTACTTGGAGACCACCACGTTGGTCGCCATCTGCGACCAGAAGGCGGGCACCTCGCAGTCCTTCTGCTCGAAGACCAGCTCCCCCTTCTCGTTGGCGATGCTGGCCGTGCGCTGCTCCCAGCGCACCTCGTCAAAGGGGTGGATCCCGGCCGTGGTGAAGCGGCGTTCGATGTGCAGGCCGCTGGTGCTCACCTCCACCTTCCCGTTGCCGTTGCGGGGGGAGCCGTGCCGGCTCTCACCGCCCATCGCGGCCGGAGCCGCGGCTGGGTCCGACGGCGGTGGGGAAGCGGAAGTGCTCACTGCGTGTTCCTCTTTGCTGAGTTGTCTGGCGCGGCGATGGAACCCACGTCCACGAGGGACGGCTCCAGGCGGGCGGACCCGGCCACACCGAGTACTCTGTCCCCCACAGTATCCCACATGTTGGGGTCCGCCCGGGCTGGAGCCCCCACATCTTGGTACTGTCTCTCCCCGGTGTCAAGGGGTCTTCTGGCGGCTCCTGGCCATCCTGCGTCGTCGCCGAGGGTCTCGTGCTCACCCACAGATCATGGCGCGATAGACCTCCGGGAGGTCGACCTGGACCATTCCCCTCCGGGCGCCGGATACCAGGAGGAACTCGCCGCGGGGGGCCCGTTCGAGCCGGCGCCGCTGGTCTTCGGTGAGACCGAAGGCACGGTCCATGGCCGCGACCTCGACGGCGCGGTGGCCTCCACAGAGCACCACCGAGCAGTTGCTGGCGACCACCGTCCCCTCCTCGCTGCCGAGCAGGTCCTGGACGTTCTGGGTGGCCACCACCAGGGAGCTGCCGTGCTTCCGGGAGCGCCGTGCGAGCTGGGAGAGAAGCCGGCGCAGGGCGGGGTGCGCGGTGAGCATCCCCGCCTCGTCAAGGATGATGTGGCGGCGTCGGGGCGCCCGCCGGACCAGCTCCCAGAGCAGCCGGCCCAGCAGGAGCGTGGTGACCGGGATCAGCTCCTCCCGGACCTCGCGATGTCCCACGCCAACCAGCGGGCCGGTCCACGCCGCCGCGGTGGGGCGATCGAGGAAACCGGCCAGCCCGCCATCCAGGAAGCGCCGCAGAACGCGGGACACCCGGGGTGCACTTCGGTCCAATTCGTCGAGGCACTGCCGCAACCGGGCGCGCTCACCGGCACCGCGGGCGGCGGCCTGAGCCGAGCGCGCCGCGGCTTCGACGGCAGCCCGTTCGAGCTCACTCATCCCCTCGCAGAGCATCGCGCAGACGTCGACGACCACCGCCGCCGCGTCGTCGTCCTCCCCCAGGTCAAAGGGGTTGATCGCCGCCTCGGTGACGAGGTCGAGCCACACCCCGCCGAGACGCTCGACCAGCCCTCGGTACTCGCCCTCGGGGTCGACCACGATGGCCTCCACCCCGTGGCGGTGGGCTTCGATCAGCAACCCGCCGATCAGGAAGCTCTTGCCCTGCCCAGAGGCGGCGAAGATCCCGATGTTGGCGTTGGCGTGGTGGGCCTGGACGAAGGGATCGACGCTCACCGGGAGGCCGCTGTCGGCCATCCGCCCGATCCGGTAGCCGTCCGGGTCGTCGATGCAGGCCTGCAGCCAGGGGGCGCAGCTGGCGGCGGCGTGGGAGTCGACCAGCTTGCCGGGGCCGGGCGGCGGCCCGAGACCCCCGGCGGCGAGGACTCCGCCCAGGTGCTCGAAATGGCCGGGGCGGTACCCCCCGAGGCTGGCGCCGAAGCCGCCGCGCAGATGGCCCCAGGCTGTTTCCAGGCTCGCGGCATCGTCCCCCAGAGCCACCGCGGTGAGCCAGAGGTGGAGCGGGCGTCCGGTGTTGCGCGCCAGCCGATCGCGCAGGCGGCGCGCGGCCTCGAGGCCGGTCTCGACGGCGGCGTCGGGCACCAGTCCGCGATCGGCCTCCAGGAGCTGGTGCGCGCCGAGATTGCGCATCCGGCGGCTGAGCATTCCCGTCGCCAGCCGTCCCGAGGTCGGCGCGAGGTGGACGGCGATGTCGCATTCCACCGGGGCGCGGATGAGCGCCGCCAGCCAGCCGGCGTTGACGGGGCCGCCGGGGAGGCGGTCGAGGACGGCCACCCGCGCCAGGCGTTTGCCGACCAGGGCCTGCTGGGGCTGATCAGCCCAGGCGAGGCGGGTCAGGTCCAGACCGGCGTCACGAAGATGCTCGCGCAGGTCGGCTCCCGCGAGCCGCCGGGCCGGGATACCGGCCGCGGCCAGGCTGGTGCTCACGGAGCCCAGCTCCCGTTCCAGGCCGGCGAGATCACGGTGGCGGATCGAAGCCGCCACCCGGCGGTGAAGCGTCGGGGTCGCGGCCAGCCGCTCCCGCCAGTGGAGGTCGAGCGCGCTGGTCAGAGCACCGGCCTCCCCTTCGGGCCGCCCCGTGGCCAGGCGATGGCGGCGCGTGTGCACGGTCAGGACCAGCTCGGCGGAGAGACTGCGCAGCAGCCGCTCCAGGGCATCGACGGCCGCCTCCCGGCGCCACGGCTCGAAGGCGAGGAGGTCCACCTCGTCGCAGAGGAGCACCCCCAACAGGAGGCCGTCCGGGGTGACCACCCGATCGCCGTCGATGCGGACGTGCAGCCCCGCGGCGACGGTTCGGGGTCGTGGCAAGGTGGCGCTAGCCGGCCCGGTGCCGGAGAAGTCGCCGAGAGGCGGGTGCCGGGGCCGAGTTGCGGGAGGCGAGGAACCGCGCGTCGACGGTCGCCGCCAGGGCTCGCAGGGCCGCCGCGGTCGCTCCACCGCCCTCCAGGCCGACCAGGCGGTGGTCCATCTCGGCGCGTTCGAGGTCGGGGTCGTCGGGGATCTCCGCCACCACCGCACCACCGAGGTCGAGCATCGCCTCGTCCAGCGTGGGCACGCCGCAGGCCCGGTTGACCACGTAGCGGAGCTGGCGGCGCAGGCCGAGCCGGCGCAGTGCCTCGGTGCTCCGGTAGGCGTCGTGCACCCCGCCCGCGGTCGGGGTGACGACCACGAAGATGTCGTGGGCGCTCCGCAGTGCCCACTGGGTGAGGGCGCTGAGATCGCCGGCGACATCCAGAACGATGGTGT
>PLOF01000067.1 GCA_003142035.1 Candidatus Dormiibacterota bacterium | reverse complement strand
GATGAGGACCGGTACTGCATCGACGTCCTCACCCAGGTCGCGGCGATCAAGGCCGCCCTCGACAAGGTGGCTCTCGCCCTGCTCGACGACCACGTCAGTCACTGCGTGGTCGACGCGGTCCGGGAGGGCACCGGTGAGCAGAAGGTGAAGGAGTTGACCGCGGCGATCGGCCGCTACCTCGGCTGAGGGCGGAGGGACTCCGGGGCTGCGGCCCAGAGCACCACGTCGACGACCGGCTCCCCCGTATCCCCTCCGAGGGTCCGCTCGCGGCGTTCCAGGAGCAGAGTGCGGAGACCGGGGAGCGCACCAGNNCGCCCACTGCTGCTCGCAGGAGCTCGGCGCGCTCCTCGGGGGACGGGTGGATGTTGGCGATGACCACGAGATCGAAGGTATCTCCGCGGCGGAGGAAATCCCCGATGTCTGCCTGGATGGGGGAGACGCTCAGTGCCTCCGCGGCTGCCGCGGCACGCGCGCGCTCAAGCGCGACAGACGACCCGTCGACGGCGGTGACCGCCCACCCCTGCCGGGCGAGCCAGAGGCTGTTGCGCCCCTCCCCGGCGCCAAGGTCCAGAGCCCGCCCGGGCGGAAGCGGTGTCACCAGTTCGACCATCGCGGTATCGGGATGGATCGAGAACCGCCGCCCCACAGCGGCATACCGTTCGTTCCAGTCTTCTCCGTGCTCCATCCGTGATCCTCCGGTCGGGGTTGTTCCGGGGTTGACATAATACCCCATGGGGTATACCGTCAACAGGGCTGTGGGCATACCCCTAGGGGTTACAATTGAGGTGATCATGTGCACTACGACGACCCTAAGGTGAGCCGCCGGGTACGCGTCGACTATGAGGCCGGGGACCGGTTCCGCATCGCGGTCCGTCAACACACGATCATCGTCGATCAGCCGGTATCCGACGGTGGCGAGGACACCGCCCCCACTCCGACCGAGCTCTTCATTGCCAGTCTGGCCTCGTGCGTGGCCTTCTACGCCCGCCGCTTTGCCGCCCGGCACGACATTCCGACCAACGGGCTGGCCGTCACCGCCGACTTCAGCATGGCCTCGCACCCGGCTCGGGTGGGCGAGATCGCGCTTCAGCTGCATGTCCCGGCAGAGCTCTCGCCCGAGCTGCAGGCCTCTCTCCTCGCCGTCACCTCGCACTGCACCGTCCACAGCACTCTGATGCAACGTCCGGAGGTTCGCATCGAGCTGGCTGCGCTGACACCCGGGGCCGTGTGAGCAGGCCGGAGCGGCCCGGCGGGGCGTTTGAAACAGGAGGAGATCCCGATGCAACTTGACGAGTCCGCCATCACCGATGTGCTCAAGCGGCTGCGGCGGGCCGAAGGCCAGATCCGCGGGGTCATCGGCATGCTCGAGGATGGCCGCGATTGCGCCGACGTCGTCACCCAATTGGCGGCAGTCTCTCGCGCCCTCGACCGAGCGGGATTCAAGCTGATCGCCAGCGGGCTCCAGAAGTGCGTGACGGAGCGCGAAGGCGGGGCAGTTCCCACAGTGGACGAGGCGCAGTTGGAGAAGCTGTTCCTCTCTCTCGCCTGAGCCCGAGGGAGTACGTTGTCGCGATGAGCCACGTTACCTCGGCAACCGGCATCGGAGCGCGGATGGTGATTTGCTTGGCGGTTGCCGGTGACGGCTGCATCGACCCTCGTTGGGGGCGGGCCCAACGGGTGGCGATCGCCACCGCCGAAAAGGGGGCGATCACTGGCTGGGAGGAGTTCGACGTGTCGTGGGACACGCTGCACGACACCGGCTCCGAGGGCACCCACCACGCCAGGGTGGCCCGTTTCCTGCGTGAGCATCAGGTCGATACCGTGCTGGCCCACCACATGGGTGAGGGCATGGCCCGCATGCTTGGGAAGATGGGGGTCACCGTCCATCTCGGGCTCGTCGGCGACGCGCGCCGGGCCGTCACCGCTGCCGCCGTCTGACGGGGGCCGAGTCACGTCGACCATCACAGTGAAGGCATACCGGTGAGCGGCCCCGCTGTCGACCGGGCCAGGGTGGCGCTGTTCGCGACCTGCCACGCCGTCGATGACATGTACCAGGGGGCGGTGCCCGCGCTGCTGCCGTTCTTCGTTGCCGATCGCCACTACAGCTATGCGGCGGCCGCCGGGCTCATGTTCGCGCTGACAGCCATGTCGTCGGTGATCCAGCCGGTTTTCGGGGCCCTCACCGACCGGCTCCATCTCTTCTGGCTGGTCCCCGCGGGACTCACCGTCGCCGGGGTTGGCGTCGGGCTCTCGGGACTGACCCAGAGCTACCTGCTGACCTTCCTGGCGATCGCGGGCGCAGGGGTGGGAGTGGCCGCGTTCCACCCCGAAGCGGCGCGCGCCGCTCGTGCGGCGAGTGTCGACAGTCAGCAGGCGATGAGCGTCTTTTCGGTTGGCGGCAACGTGGGCTATGCCATCGGCCCGATGTTTGTCTTCGCGGTGCTCTTCTTCGTCCCCGGCACCGGCGGCACGGTGTTCTTGGCGGTGCCTGCGCTGATCACGGGTGCTGTCGTCTTCGTCGTGCTGCGGCGCCATCCGGAGACCCACGTGGTGCCCCATCGGAGTGGGCAGCGCCCTCAACAGTCGGACGACTGGCGGGGCTTCATTGGGCTCACCTCGGTGGTCATGCTGCGGTCCATCGTCTATTTCGGGCTGACGTCACTGGTGGCACTCTACGTCGGGACCAGCTTGCGCGGAGGCAAAGGGCTCGGTGAGGCGGCACTCACGACCATGGTCGGCTTCGGCGCCGTCGGCACCATCACCGGCGGGCGGCTTGCCGACCGGTTCGGCCGGCT
>PLOF01000119.1:4440-6440 GCA_003142035.1 Candidatus Dormiibacterota bacterium | reverse complement strand
TATCCGGTGAGCTTCTCGGCGAGCACCGACGGCGCCTCTGTCCCGCGGTCGTACTCGAGGAAGAAGTCACCCTCGACCTCGGCCTCGCTCCACCGCCCGCAGGCGTCAGGATGCACCCACTCGGCCCAGGTCTCGGTGTCCCACGTCCGCTCCGACTTCCAGGCAACCAGCCGGCCGCCTCGGCTTCTGGCCGAGGCGACCAGTGCCGCCAACACGTCGTGGATGCCGACGATGTGGGCAAGCCGCGGGCTGAGGGCGAGCGCCAGGTTGCGCTCTCGCCGGTATCCGAGCTTGTCGACGTCGACGTCGCGTCGCGCCGCCACCACCACCGCGCCCCGGTTGTCGAGGACGTAGTGGAAAGGCAGCGAACCCTCACCACGCATCAGGGGCGGCCGGAAGCGCGTGACCAGACCGAGGGCGGTGAGGATGCCGAGCCGCCGCTTGGCAACTCCAACGCTCCCGTGGAAGGCGAGGTCGGCGAGCTGAGGGGTGGTGAGCAGCCGGTGCTCGAGCAGCAGCTCGAGGACCACCCCGTCACGGGCCGTCAGGCGGGAGAGCACCTCGAGGAGGGCCTCCGTGCGGTCGGAGCGGCGCCCCCTGATCACGGCTTCACCGGGAAGAGCGGGACGACCGTCGCCACCGCTGGCGGCGACGAAGCGGCGCGCTCATCTGGCGCCCGGTCCAGGTCGAGCGGCGTGAGCTGGATCCGCCGGCGGCGAGGCTGGCCACCGTTGACCCTGCGCGGTACCGCCAGGTCCTGNNGGCGGCGGAGCCGGGCGTGTCCGGATGGTGCATGCGGGGGCGAGCCCGCCGTCGACGCACAGGCGGACCGCGGCCTGGTAGGTGGCAAGGCGGGTGAGGTCCCCCTCGCGCAGCTGCGGCTCCACATGGCGCACGCAGACACGGGAGTCCTCTGACGACATGGCGAAGTACACCTTGCTGCGAGCCTCGCCGGAGACCGCAAGGCGAAGGTCCGCGGGCAGCTGGCCGAGGAACTGGTGGGCAAGGACATACCCAACGTGGTACTTGCGCGCCTGGGCGAGGCGCTCGGAGAACGCCTTGCTGCGCGCCACGAAGTCCTGGAACTCGTCGAGGACGACGATGGCATCGTGGCGCTCTGCCTCGGGGACCGCGGCTCGGGCGGTGATCGCCTGCCAGACCGCGTCGTTCAAGAAGCTCCCGAGCAGCTCACAGGTCTCCGACCCGAGCGTCCCCTTGGGGAGGCGCGCGATCAGGACACCTCCGTCCAGAACCTGGGAGATGTCGAGCGTGGTGTGCTCACCGCCGACCACCGCACGCACAAACGGCCGCAACAGGAAGGCGCGCAGCTTGCTCACCAGCGGCCCCACCGCCTGGGCCCGGGCAGCCTCGCTGAGCGCCGCATACCACTGCCAGAAGCCGCCCAGACCGTCCGGGTCGTCGAGACCCTTGGTGCAGCGGGCCCGGAAGATCTCGTCGGAGAGCAGCCGGGGGATCTCCGTGAGCGTCGCGTGTCCGCGCCGCAGCAGGGTGAGGCAGCTCACGCGGAGGATGTCGTCGGTCCGCGGTCCCCAATACTGCTCGAAGGTCCGGCGGAAGATGGCTACCACGTTGTCCACCGCGAGATCCGGGTCAGCCCCCTCCAGCGGGTTGATCCCGGGGCAGCTGCTGATCTCGCTGGGATCGATGATCACCGTGCGCTCGGCGACATCGGCTGGGAGCCGCTCCAAGAGGTCGAGGGAGACGTCACCGTTGGGCTCGATGAGGACCGCCCCGAAGCCGTGCTGGATGGCGCTCAGGATGACGTGCTGGAGGAGGGTCGACTTCCCAGTCCCGTTGTTGCCGAGGATGTGGACGTGTCGGCGCAGGTCCGCCGGCCGCAGCGCGACACCGCGCGCCGGGCCGTGGTCGGCGTCGCCGAGGATGAAGCCCTCATCCGGCACGACCTGGGAGGGCGCTGCGAGCCGCGACGTGTCCGCTCGGTCCGCCGGGTCAGCACTGGGCAGATGGGCGAGCGCGGC
>PLOF01000119.1:0-4419 GCA_003142035.1 Candidatus Dormiibacterota bacterium | reverse complement strand
GGGAGGGCGGCACCGGTCGCCACCCCGTAGCGGACCAGCACCTCCCATTGCGGCCCCGCCCCCTTGGCGAGGATCAGCCGGACGTCGTTCTGGGCCGCGGGGTCTGGCCGAGGCCTCGCCACCGCAGCGCCACGTCCTCCGGCGCCTCCCGGCATGAGTCCCTCAAGGAGCCGCGCCACTCCCCACGGGGGAGCGCCGTAGCGCAGCGCCGCCGCCGCCTCGAAGCTGCGGCGCACCCGCCGGCCCGTCACCGGGCGGGCCAGGACCTGCACGGCGGCCGCCTGGTCGCCNNCCTGGCCACGCAGCCTCGACGGCCCGTTCGACCATCCCGGGCGGAACGGCGCCGGGGATCCAGATCCCCACCCGCAGCTGGGGGCCGGCCCAGGCGATCTCGAAGGCGACATGCGGCTGCCCGAGCACAAGCCGCCGCCAATGGGGGCGCAGCAGCGCCACCAGGTTGCTCCAGAGCTGCACCCCCCCCTGCGGGTCCACCACCGCCGGCGAGTAGACGGTCACGAAGCGGGCCTCGTGCGCCATCCGCCTCTCGCGCCAGTGCCGGAATGCCAGCAGAGCAGCAATCCCGACGACGAGCATCGAGAGCGCGATGACGCCAGGAACCGCAAGGCGACCTCCGAGCTGCGGGAGCCAGCTGGGGAGGGCAGGTGGCCAGTGGGGGAGCTTCAGGTGCACTTCAGGTCGCCTCCCCCACCAGCTGCTCGGTCTCGGCCCGCGCGAGGTCGGCGACCTCGTCGGGGTCGGTGGTGATCAGCTTCTCGACGTCGGGGGCGGCCACGGAACGGAAGGCGACCCGGTCCTGGCCGGCGATCAGGATCCCCTCCCCCCTCCGGCACCCCACGAGCCACCGGCGCTCCCCGTCGCTCAGCCCAAAGTGCTTGGCCACCTCCTCGATCGCCTGCCGCGACTGCCGGAGCACGATCTGGGTGTCGGCGTTGTCGACGACCGCGCGGCCGCGCTCCGACCCGAGAAGATCTGAGGCCTGCTGGGTGACCGCAGTCAGCCCGACGTGGCGCTTTCGTGCCTTGCGGCAGAAGGTGTCAACGAAGACCGCGCCCTGACGGTCGCGCATCAACTCCCACAGCTCCTCGATGACCAGGAGATGGCGCTGCTCCAGGGCCTCCCCCTGGACGATGTCGAATCGCTCGGACACCCGGTCCATCACCAGGAGATCGGCGACCGACCGCAGCTGCTCGGGAACTTGGAGCATGTCCCAGACGACAAGCGGCGCCGACCGCGTCGGCACCGACGACGGGCCATCAAAGAGGCCCCGGAACATCCCTTCGGTGAAGGGGTAGAGATCNNCGGATCGCCGGTGATGCCGGCCCGCTCGTATGCCCGGAGCACCGCCCGGTCGAGGGCCGCGGTGACGCTCGAGGTGAGCTCGCGCCGCAGGAGCACAGAGACCAGGGTGTGGATGAAGAGGGCCCTCCGGACGAGCGGGCCCTGCTCGTCGCCGGGGATCTCCGGGCCGATGTCAAACGGGTTGACCCTCACCCCGCTCTGGCCCAGCGGGATGCGGATGCCACCGACGGCCTGGGCCAGGCGGGTCCACTCCGACTCACGGTCGATGACCGACGCCGTGACCCCCTGGAGCAGCCACTCCAGGGTCTCGAGCTTGGCCAGGTACGACTTGCCGCCCCCCGAGGCCCCCAGGATCACCAGGTTGTAGTTGAGCTGGCGGAAGCGATCCCATCGGACCAGCCCCTCGGTTCGCCGGGCGCGCCCGTAGAGCACCCCGTCGAAGGTCGGCAGCTCCGCCGAGGCGAACGGGAAGGAGGCTGCCAGCGCCTCGGTCGTGAAGGTGCGTCGCGTGCCCACCTCGTCCAGCCCGAGCGGGAGCGTCGTGAGCCACCCCTCCCGCGTCCGGTACGTGGCCGGCTGGAGCTGGAACAGCATCGCCCGGGCCGCGTCACGGACCTGGCGACACTCCGCATCCAGCTCCTCTTCGCTGTCGGCGCGCACCGTGACGTAGAGCCCGAGCTTGAAGACCCGGCTGTTGCCCCTGGCCAGCTCGAGGGCCAGCGTCTCGGCATCGTGGGAGGCGACCTGCAAACCAGGATCCGAGATCCTCCCGTGCTTCGCGTCGAACCGCAGTGACGACTCCATCCGTCCGCGCTGGCGCTGGAGGTGGGCCGCCACCTGGTCGGGGGCCGTGGGCGTGATGTGGAGGCTCACGTCCACCCGGCCGCGGTGGGTCATCAGCCGCTCGATCCAGCCGAAGGGCAGCTCCTGTGGGTAATCGCTCGCGTAGAACGTACGCACCCACTGGTCACCCACCTGGGCCTCACGCGGACGCACCACCAGGGAGGGGGGAGCCAGCGCCGGGTGCAGCGCCGGACGCCGCGGATGGGTCACGGCTGTGCCCGCCGGATCGGCTCATCGAGCCGAGCCCGACCCCGACTCACGCGACGCACCTCACCGGGGTTCATGGCCATGGCCAGCACGTCCACCACCTGTGCGTGCTCCAACACAGTGACCCCGATACCGGCGGCCGAGAGGGCGTCCTCTGCGGCCCCGGCACGCTGCCGCACCAGGTCGGCGCTGGCCGCCCGCTCCTCCTCTCGAACCACGAGCAGCGCCTGGCGCCGAACCTTCCCCTCGCCCAGCACGCGCAGATAGGCAGCGTGCGACAGAGCCGCCTGCCGGAGCGCCGGAACGGGGAGCCGCTCGGCGCCCTCCTCGACCTCGGAAGCCCAGCTCTCGACATCGGCCGGCTCGCTGCGCACGACGATCTGGATCGGTGCGGCCAGGGAGTTGAGGTACGCGCCGAAGGCGCTGATCAGCCCCTCCTGCTCGGTCTCGCTGCGCAGACTGAAGGTGAGCGAGTTCGCCCGGCAGATCACGGCCGACCCCCGCTCACCCAAGTCGATCAAGCCGTCGGCGAGGACCCGCGTCTTCGGCAGAAGCAGCGCGGCAGGCCCATCACCCGCCACTCGTCTGCCCATCTCGTCCTCGGCAGCGGGCACCATCACCGATGGGCCAAAGCGCTGGCGAAGGCCTCGGAGCACGAAGCGGTCGACCGGCACGCCGTCCTTGGTGGCGATGACGGCTCCCCACGAGACGCCGAGGACGATGGACGACACCACCAGGGTGATCCCAATGGCGAGAGCGCTCTGGTGGGTGAGCCGCCAGACCATCAGTCCGACCAGGAACAGCACCGTAGCGACGCCTCCCAGCTTCAGGGTCTGGGGCGTGGTCAGGCCGAAGACGATGCGGTCCTCGCGGTCGACGTCGGCAACGTGCCGTGCTGTCCCCATTACTGGCTCCCGCCCCGCTGGACCAGCTGGCGGCTCTTGTCGCCCACCCACTCCTCGGCGGCTACAGGCCGGTAGCGGCCCACCGCTCCCTCGAACACCATGCGGTAGGCGATGAGCGGCACCGCCGCGATCAGCAGGAACACCACCAGGGCGAGAAGCAGCGTCAATGACGCGCTCCCCGCCCCTTCGTGGAAGAGGGCCTGCTGGTCTCCGCTACTCNNGAGCACCCGCCACCACAGTCGGGCGATCAGATCCGTCCAGGTCAGCGCATGGCAGAGCACCGCGATCGGCCCGGCCACCGCCACCACACAGACGGCCACGATCCGAAGGAAGCCCTCGATCACCGCCACCAGGGCGACGGCGACCAGGACGAGCCCGATGAGGATCACGAAGATGTTGCCGTCCTTGACGACGACAGCCACCGCTGCGCTCAGGCTCTGGGAGGACTGGGTCATCACATTGGACCCGGAGAGGAGCGCACTGGCGAGGCCGTTGCTCGCCGCGATCCCGGCGGCGACGATCGCCAAGCTCCAGAGCGCTCCTACGAAGGCACGCAGCGTCGAGGGCAGCATCTCCTTCAGTCCGTAGCGGGTCTGCACGGTGTCCTTGGTCATCACGACCACCGCGACCAGTGACAGGACGAAGCCGAAGAGGCTCCCCGCCAGGTACGCGAGGGTGGTCCAGTTGCTCCGGATCACGCCGAGCTGGGTGACGTTCGGAGACTGGAGGGCCCACTCGGACATCTGGCCGGTGGTCCACTGGACCCCGTCGCTGACAATGCCGCCGAACCAGCCGTCGATGATGCCGTGGACGTGATCGTCGGTGGTGGTACCCAGCGTCGAGGCGTCGTCGCTGCCCGCTGCTGGAGTGGCAGAGGGCGCAGCGGTGGGCGTGGGGGCCGCTGACGGCGCCGGCGCCGGTGCCGGAGTGGGGGGAGCGGCGAAGACCACCTCGCCGCTCCCGAGAAGGAAGACCACGGCGAGCGCGGAGCCGAGCAGCAACCCGACTGGGCGAAGCCGCTTCATCCGCCCGCCACGCTGATGACGAGGTTGACCAAGAGTGGCGCCAGCACGAGGAGGGCGAGGCCATAGACGACATGGCGCAGCCCGTTCTTTGCCTTCATCACCGTCCCGGGGTGGCCCCC
>PLOF01000013.1 GCA_003142035.1 Candidatus Dormiibacterota bacterium | reverse complement strand
TCGCCCTCGTGCAGTGCCCCACCCGGAATGCCCCAGGTGCCCCCGTGGTCCACCCAGCGGGAGCGCTGCACCAGCAGGTACAGGACCTTGCCCCGCTCGGGTGCGCAGCGCAGCAGCAGCCCGGCGCCGCCCCGGGCTCCCCAATGCAGGTGACCACTCGCGCAGCCCGTCCAGCGGTCGGATTGTGTCGTTCCCGGAGCGTTCATCTCATCCGTGTCCCCTGCTCGGCCACACCGCCCCAGAGCAGGTGGGCGGCGCGAGCCCACGCCTGCGTCCTCGGGTCGCCCGACGCACCGCCCCGCAGCGATGCGTACCAGCTGTCGATCTCGGCTTCCGCGGCACGGAGACGGCCCTGCATGTCCTCCGCAAGCCAGTCGCTCACCTCCTTCGACGCCTCCCGAAGAGCGATCCAGGCGTGCGGGCCGCAGAGCCCATCGCTCGTCTGGTAGGCGGAACGACCCCGGCCATCGTGAAGAAGCTCCACCACGTCCGCGACCGCGACGACGGCGGCGGCACTGCCCGCTGCGCAGAACTGGCAGCGATCCGGCCGATCCACCGGCTGCGCCTCGGCGGGCAGCCGGCGGCCACGCTGGAAAGCCACGGACCATGGCGCGTACCAGCGGCGTCGCAGCCGGTGGCGGAACACCTCCAGGGTCGCAACCTGGCGGCGGGCGAGAAACTCCAGGGTGACTCCCAGGTGCGGATCGCGACTGCCGAGAAGCATCGCAAGGTGCGGTCCGCAGAAGCGGCGGTGGATCAGGGCCGTCAGCGTGGCCGCTTCGTGATAGTTCTCCCGGAGGAACCAGCCGACCGAAGATGCCCCCGCTTCACGTCGTGCGTTGCAGGCGGGGCAACCACCGCCGTCGACACGCCAGAGCAGGGATGCCGGATCGCTGACATCGTCGGGCGGACCCGGAGTGGCGCGCTCCCCAGGAGATCCGCGTGGCGTCACCGGCGCGCCCGCCCGTACAGGGTGAGCAGAGCATCGGGCAGGCGCCGCGCCTCACCGCCAATCGTCCACGCGGCCTCGATCCGCATCATCCGGCCTCGCTCGGAGGCGGGGTGCGCGATGTCGAATCCAGGGCGCGGGCCAGCTGGTCGGCCACTCTGGCCAGCTCGATGGCAGGTGGCCCCAGGCCACCTCTGCCCCGGGCCCGCTCCTGACGCTCGGTCCGGTCGCGGTACGCCATCAGCGAGGCCTGCCCGATCAGCTCGGCGTGATAGTCGAGCAGCCGAGCGANNGATCCCCGGCACGTCGCAGGCAGCCACCACGGCTTCCGCAACCGGCAGCAGCGCCGCCGCCTCCCGGAGCACGGAGAGGAGCTCCCCCCGCGCCTGTGGCGGCACAAGCTGCGCCGTCCTCTCCAGAGAGAGAGCCGTCAGCTCGCTGCTCATGCCCCACCAGCGGAGAGCGCTGAGACAGCGAGATTCCCGTCACCCAGAATCCGTTCGTAGAGGTCCTTTCCATAGCTGGTCGGCAGTGGCTCGGCGGGCAGAATCCGGAAGGTGCGCGATCCGTCCGCGCGCCTCTCGGCACGCAGGAAGAGGACATCTTCGGATGGCTGCCGGTGGTATCCCCGAGCGAGCTCAAAGAGGTGGGTCACGAGGAACACCCGGACGTCGGCCTGGAGAAGCGCTCCGATCACCTCCCGCCCGATCTCCGACCCCTCCCATTCGTTGGTCGAGGCGAACGACTCGTTGCACAGCAGGACGGATCTCGGCCCGATGCGATCGGCGATCCGGCTGAGGCGGCGGAGCTCCTCGTCGAGCTTGCCGCTCTCCATGGTGGCATCCTCCTCACGCTTGAAGTGCGTGAAAATGCCGTCGCACACGGCGCCCTCGAAACCCTCGGCCGCCACGAACATCCCGCACTGCATCATCAGGTATGCGAGTCCCACCGCGCGCAGGAGGGTGGACTTGCCGCCCTGGTTGGCTCCGGTGATGATCACGAGCTGGGCGTTGCCCGCCTCGATGTCGTTGCCAACCACCCTCGGGTGAACATGGAGTGCGAGGCAGACGTCGTACAGTCCCCGGCTGGAGGGCGCCGCCTCGCCGCCGGCCCGGCACTCCGGCATGCAGACCGGCTCCCCCTTCTGCCCCAGGTGGTAGCGCAGGTTGACGCAGCCGACGTAGAAGCCCAACTCGGCCTGCAGCACGGTGAAGAAGCCGAGGATATGGTCGGCGGCACGCGCCAGCACCTCGGCCACCCGGTTGATCCCTCTCCCGCGAAGCTCACCGAGCGCTTGGAGGCCGCTCTCATCGCGCTCCGCGACCTCGAAGCTGTACCCCGTGGCGCGCCGGGGCAGGATGCGATCACGCCACCGTCGAGACTCCTCGAAGGGCCGGCGCAGCGTGTGGGCGGTCCCCGCGTTGCCCTCGGCCAGCTCGGCGCTGATCAGAACGCCCTTGCGGAACCGCAACTGCCGCAGCTGGTCCTCGACGGCGGTGAAGTAGGCATCGTCCAGCTCGCTCTGCAGCATCCGGACGAACCGGGTCAGCCCCTCCGACTGGAACGCGGCGCCGTGCTCGTCGGCGATTCGCCGGAGCAGCCGCAGGGTGCGCAGAAAGTGCTCCATCACGTCGGTCGAGCGGTGCAGTATCGACGAGGGCGTCTTGGAGAAGACGCCCCAGATCTTCTTCTCTCCCGCCACCGCCTCCTTGGCGAGGTCGTACATCTGCCGGACCACCGCCGACTGCTCGAGGCAGTCGCGGAGAATCGCCTGCCGGTACCGGATCGCCTCCGGGTCCGTGAGGCTCGAAAGAACGGCCTTGGCGACCACCTCGTGCAGGAATCGATCACCCCCCGACATGGCCTGGAAAAGGGTCTCCAGGTCCAGGTCCTGGATCAGGTACCCGGCGTTGGAAGGCGGCCGCGCCGTGATCTCGAAGTCGCGGTCCCGGTCCATCAGGAGAGGCCTCATCCGCCGATCCGCCTCTTCAGGGTCTCGAACGTCAGTCCGTACTTCTCGGCGATGGCGCGGGCGTAGGCCCGACCGTCCGCGGGCTGCCTCACAACCTTGAAGGTGCGCCGCGCCGGATCCTCGGGGACCACCGTGCTGACCATGCTGACGATCCCCGGTCCGACCGTGGTCAGCTCGTCGATGAAGGTCACGTAGGCGGCGAGGAGACCGCGGTCGAGCATCCTCCGGAGGACCTCGCGACCGAGAAAGCGCGCGTCGTCGACCGTGGTTGCGGCCAGGCTCTCGTTCATGATGACGACGCTGTCAGCGGTGGCGTGGTCGAGGATCTCCTTGACGCGGATCAGCTCATCCTCCAGCTTGCTCCGCAGGTCCGCGACCTGCTCCTCCTTCTCGAAGTGCGTGAAGACTCGATCGCAGAGGAAGAGGCGCGCTTTCCCTCCCGGCACCGGACACCCCAGTCGGCAGAGGTAATGGAGCTGGCCGAAGGTCCGGGCAAAGGTGGTCTTGCCGCCCTGGTTCGGACCGGTGACGACGAAGATGCGCTCGTCCTTCTCCAGAAAGAGGTCGTTGCAGACGACCGGTTTCTGCATGGCCACGAGCTTGCTGGCCAGGGCGATATCGTAGGTGTCGGTCGCTGTCACCTCCTTGGAGCGCCGCGCAACATCCGGGTAGCAGAAGGGCAGGCCAGCTGCGCTGAGAGGTGCCATGGAGTCCAGCCAGGCGAGGTAGAACTGGATCTCGCGATCGAAGCGCTGGATGACGGGATCGAGGTAGCCGCGACGGCCCTCATGGTAGGCACGCAGCTTCAGGAAGACTTCGGGATGCAGCTGCGCCACGAAGTCGAGAATGCTCGCCTCGACGTGATTCATATCCGTGAAGTCGCGGAAGGTCACCAGATAGTCCTTCGAGGCACCCCGTTCGAATCTCCGGAAGACCTCCCCCACCTCGGCGCTGTAGTCGGGTTCGCCGCCGTAGCGGTCGACCCGGACACGCCTGCCGTCAATGCGGATCGAGTACCTGACTTCGGCGAGCTGCTCCTTCAGCTCCGATGCTTCGGTGGCGGGTCCGCGGAACGCGCCCGACCTGACGTAGGCGGCGAGGTAATCGCGGAGCCCCCGGAAACCGCGTGACCGAAGATCAAGGGTGGAAAGCTGCGCGGCCAGGGAGGCCACGGCCTGGCCGTACACCTCCACGGCGGCCAGGAACCAGCTCGCCCGCTGGTACTCGTGGCGGAGGCTGTCCGCGCGGGCCAGGTGCTCGCGCATCGTGCTCATGCCACGAGCGAAGGCTTCCACGGCCTGGCGCGGCGGCCCCGCCTCGAGGTCCTTGAACACCTCGTGGCGGGAGGCGATGGCATCGATGTCGGTGAGCGGCCGGCAGAGGAAGGGCATGAGGTTGTACGACTCGCGACCGGCAACCGTGGCCTCGAAGACCTGGTCCAAATTGAGGTCAGCAAGGAAGGCCGGCATGGTGTCGTCATCGGTGGCGCCGTCGAGCTCGGCGAAGAGGATGCTGTGGAACCCCGTCGTCGAGGTGGGCGGGATCGGAGCGGCGTTGACGCGCGCACTCATGGCCGCCTCTCCCCCCTTGCAGGACGGGCGCTGGCCGTGTCGATCAGCCGGGGTCGCAGACACCCGGCCACCAGATGGGGCGGGAACTGGGAGCCCGGGCCTCCAGAGCGTGTCACCAAACTTCCACCGTTCAAGCGTCGGTAGAAGCCATCAGCCACACGGCACTGCGGAGGCGGGCCTCATCGCCCCTACGGGCAAGTCTACCTCGGCCGCCACCCGGGGCCGGCTCTAAGGGGTCCGGTGTCCCTAGGGCACCTCAGGTCCCGGCAGGACGGCTGGTATCCTGTCGCCACCCCAGCGTCGAAGAGCGGGTGAGGTACCCCGCCGCCGTCGACGCGCCGGCGATGGGTCTCGCCGCCACCGGCCGTCCAGCCTGATGGGCCCTGACAGAACACCCTGATGGGAACCCACACGATGACGCGCGACGGTCTCCTGAGCGGCCTGAGGGGCCTGGCCGAACTCGATCTCCTCCCGGTGGACCAGCGGCGCCTCGCCGCTGAGGCCGCCGACAAGCTCGCCGACTCGGTCGTCTACGTCGCCGTCATCGGCGAGTTCAAGCGGGGCAAGAGCAGCCTGATCAACGCCCTCCTCGGTGATGAGGTCCTCCCCACGGGCGTCACCCCGGTCACCGCGGCGCCCACCCTGGTGCGCTTCGGCAAGGTGCCGCGGGCGACGGTCCGCCTCTCCGACGACACCGAGATTCCGATCGGGGTGGCGGAGCTCTCCGACTACATCACCGAGACCGGCAACCCAGGCAACCGACGCGGCGTCCGGGAGGTGGTGGTCGAGCATCCCTCGCCGCTGCTCGGGCCGGGGATCGTCCTGGCCGACACCCCAGGGACCGGCAGCGTTCACGCCCACAACACCGAGTCCACGGCAGCGTTCCTGCCCCGGGTGGACGTCGCGCTGCTGGTGCTGAGCGTCACCGCGCCCCTCTCCGAAGCGGAGGCCCATCTCCTCACGGCGGTCGGGGAGACGGCCGCCCGCGCCGCCATCTGCCTCAACAAGGTCGACCTGCTGAGCCCGGAGGAGCTGACCGAGTCGCTCGGCTTCGTCACCGCTCAGATCGATGCCCTGACCGGCGGGATCAGGATGCCCGTCTTCCCCGTCTCGGCGCGGGCGGCTGCATCCCCAGGCGATGACGGCGGTCTCGGCGCCGTCCGCCGGTTCCTCTCCGATGTCATCGTCCACGAGCGCGAGCAGGTCGTCGGCGCCCGTGCTCGAAAGGTCGCCGACGGCCTCGTCAATCTGGCAGACGCCGCCATCCGGCTGGAGCGCGCCGCCTCCTCCCGACCGGTGGAAGAGGCGGGAACCGCGCGCGCTGCCTTCGCGACTGCCCAGGCGGCATTGGAGACCGACGCCGGCGAGGCGGTGACCCTTCTCCTCGCCGCCTGCCGCCGCACCGAGACCGAGGTCATCGAGCCCCGCGCCCAGGAGCTCCGGGACAGCCTGCCACAGATACTCCTGAGGGGATCGGACGCGGAGTGGGAGCCGGCCCTGGACCGGGCAGCTCCGCGATGGGCCCGAAAGGTCGAGACTGAGCTCTCCGGCTCCCTGGCTGATCCCCTCACCCGTCACGCCGACCGGCTTCAGGAGCGGCTGGAGCGTTTTGTCCAGAGCGCGGGGGCGGCATTCGGGGTCAAGCTGCCGCCGCCGCCGGACGTTCGCCAGGATCTGAGCATCCCGCCCATCCGGATCGAGACCGTGGAGGAGCCGGGGGCGGTCGCCATGGGGGTCCGCCAGCTGCGCCAGCACGTGCCCGGCGCCCTCGGACAGCGCTGGCGGAAGCGCGACCGGCAGAAGCGCGCTGCGGAGGACGCTGATCGGCTCGCCGGGCGGCTGCGCTACGCGTCGGTCCAGGCCGTCGACGCAGCGGCGCGGGCCTGGGCGCGTGACATCGACAGCGGTTGGCGTTCGCTCAGCGAGTCCTTGGGGAGCGCGGTGGTGCGAGCTGAGCAGGCTGCCGGCTCCAGCACCGAAAGCACGTATCTCATCGACATGAGCGCGCAGGTCGCCGCCATCCGGGAGGCGCTGAGCGAGACGCCCGGTCAGGCAGAGCCCTCCTAGGGGTCCCCGGACTCCCGAACGCGCGACNNCGCCGGCCTCGATGGCACGGACCACCCGCTCGATCATGGCCACGGTTGACGAGTTGAGGTTCTACTTTGCGGCTGACGACACCTCCCTTAGCTCCGGGCCAAGTCCGCCGAGTCCGCGCCGGATCCAGTGTCGCCCGGCACGGTCTGTGAAGGCGACTTCTGCGGCGTGGCGATCCCTATCTCGCCTGCCTCCACCAGCGGACGTCCGTCGTCACGGATCCACTTGGCGACGACATCGGCTAGATGCGGCGCGCGCGTGGTAAGCAGCGGTAGTGATCTTGTTCCACTGGCGGGTATCGGCACGGTTGAAGGTGATGTCGACGGTGGGGTTGCCTTTCGAGTCGGTGCCGAGGCTGGCGCTGGAGATCTCGGCGGTCGGACCGTCCTTCGTCTGTCAAATCGTTTAGTAGGCCTGTGGGCAAGCGGCCGTGCCGGTTGTCCACAGGCAGGGCGGCGTCTACTAGAAGGGTCTTGATTGTCTTAAAGCCGTCTAGGGGGCCGAAGTCGATCTGAGGGGGCGACGGTCACTGCCCCGGGTCCAGACGGCGGATGCCCCGGATCTTGGACGCGCGGTGCCCCGCACGGGATACGGCGGNNTGGGCTGTGTGCGGAGGGAAGTGGGGCAGGAATGGTATTGCCGGGGGGTGACTCGCTCCGACCATGTAGAAGCGAAGGGGGACAGGGGTATCGGGCGGGTCCCACGCCCACTCGCAGGACTCTCCGCACCGCGAGGGTCGACGGGCTCCTGTGCTGGCGAGATGGCTGCGACGCAGGGACGATACCCGCAGTGCCCCAGGGCGGTGGGGCCATCTGGGGCAGACATCGTATTGAGGAGGCACCGGCGGTGGGGCCCCGTTCCTCGCTCGGGCCATGCCCGACGTACCCGGAAGGACGCGTGTTGGGCTGGCCCGGCCGGAATGGGGAGGCGGCTTCGACGCGGGGACGATACGCGCAGTGCCCCGGGTCGATCGGGCCACCTGGGGCAGAGATCGTATTCAGCGGGCGCCGGCGGTGGACCTCCTCCGCCCGGCTCTGCCCGCAGTGCCCCATGGCGACGCACCTCGGGCCGGCCGCGCAGCTGGGGAGGCGGCTGCAACGCTGGGGCGATACCGCCACTGCCCCGGGTGGGTGGAGCCATCCGGGGCAGTGACCGTATTGGGGAGGGCGCCGACCGTCGAGCGGCCCCACCACCCGGGCCATACCCGCAGTGCCCCAGAAGGACGCGCCTCGGGCCGGCTCTGGGTCTGGCGCGACGCCTGCGACATGGGTGCGCTACCTCCACGGTGCCCCGGGTCGGGGGGCCATCTGGGGCAGAGATCGTATTGGGCAGGGCGGCGACCGTGGGGCGGCCCCACCACCCGGGCCATACCCGCAGTGCCCCAGAAGGATGCGCCTCGGATGAGGATCAGCTGCGAGGCAGGGACGGGGAGCGGCGAATCTTCTGCAGCGATGGTATTTGCGGTGGCGGCGAACGCGAATTACAAGCGGCCGGGGCTCTGCCCATAC
>PLOF01000021.1 GCA_003142035.1 Candidatus Dormiibacterota bacterium | reverse complement strand
GGCGCTGGCCACCGACCCACGACTGCGGAAGGGGCTGGCGATGGGGCAGGAGATGGCGCGGCGCGGCCAGGTGGTGGCGCTCAGCCCAAGGAGGCCTTCCCCGCTCGAGACACGTCTCCACGTCAAGGAGGGCCAGCGGAGCGAAGCCACGCTGGCTCTATACCGGAAGCGGCGCCAGGCCGCGGTCGCCCGGCAGCTCCGCGAGGAGCAGGAGGACGCATCAGCGCACGGCTTTGCCGACTTCCCGTCGTACTGGCGGACCCGGCGAGCCGCGGGCTGGACGCTCATCCAGATCGGGCGGGAGCTGGGCCGCCATGACGGATGGATACGCCTGGCCATGGCCCAGGTGGAGGGACGCGCCCACCTCACGCCCGAGGAGGCCGAGCACGCCCACACCACCCGCTGGCGGGCAGCCCTCGCCGCCGCCGAGCAGCGGGCCCGGGAGCTCGGTTTCGCCACCCTGAGCGACTACCTGGTGGAGCGGCGCGGTCGGGGCTGGGGTCAGAAGCGGACCGCCCTCGAGCTGGGCGTCGGCTTCAAGATGGTGCGGGCCGCCCTTCTCGTGTGTGGCCTCGACCCCATCCACACCAGGTCCGGGCGAACCGGCTAGCCGCGTTAGTAGAGTTGCTAGCGCCGACCTACTTATTTGTTGTATGGTCGGGTCATGGCACCTGTCCAGGTCCGCATCCGGGCCACCCGCCTGGCCGAGTGGCGAAGGGCGCAGGGGCTGACCCAGCGCGAGCTTGCCCGTCGCTTGGACGTGAGCCAGAACTACATTCCGGCCATGGAGGGGGGCTCGCGTGATCCCGGCCCCGAGATGCGCGCGAAGCTGATGGCGAGCCTCGGGGTGGGGTTCTTCGACCTCTTCGAGGTGGTCCTGGTCGGCGTCGCCGACGACGAGCTCCACCTCGTGCCGGCGGCGGCGACGCCGGTTGCGTCCGCTTTGAAGCAAACGGCAGTGCGGGGGGATGCAAACGGCTAACCGGCCGGAGACAGCTGCATCTATCAAGTCCCGTGGGCGATCTGATTAGATGGACGGGCACAAGGGAGGAGGACGAAGTGCGACTAGGCAGACGATGGCGCGCACCATTTGCCGCGTTTGCGCCTCCGTGTAGGGTGCGTGTCGGATTCCTGTACGAATCATGTAGGTCTTACGCGGCATGCCCCCCAATCGCTTGCGACAGAGCGGGCAGGCATGGCAGGATGCGTCGGAGCCGGGCTCCAGACGCCCGGGGGAGCAAGGGAGGAGCATCGTGAACCGCGCTTGTGGCTGGGCGGCTCCGCAACGCCATCGCCCGGTGCGGCGTCGTCACGTTCCCCAGCTCCTCGCGCTGCTCTCTGCCGCCGCGGCTCTCGGCCTGGCGGGCTGCGGCTCCTCCGCGCATGCCCTGCCAACGTTGCGACCCACGAGCAGCCCCACGCCCACNNGAGCGCCTCCCCAACGCCCGATGCGAGCGACGCCGCCGTCCTCGCCGCGTACCAGGCGTACATCTCCGCGCTCAACCAGGCCTTTGCGGCGAGCTCGAGCCCTGGGGCATGGAATCTGCCCGCGGTCTCGGCGACCATGGTCAACCCGCTGCTGCAAGAGTGGCAGAGCAAGATGATCCAGCAGGACACCGAGGGAATCATTGTCGAGGGGACGTTCGCGCCGGAGCATCCGCGGGTCGTCTCCAACAACGGGACGACGGCAGAGGTCTCTGACTGCGTATGGGACACGACCGTCCAGTACTACGAAGCTTCCAACGGTGGCACCCCGGAGGCCGTACCGAACCAGCCCGGTGGAACGCAGGCAGGAGGAGATGGCTTGCAAGTCACCTTCACCCTCTTGGGCGGCAAGTGGATGGCTTCAGCGGCCCCCAGCACCGAGGTGGGCAATTGCACCGGGTACTGAAACGCTCTGCCGCGGTGGCGGTCCTCATCCCCGCTGTGACCCTTCTTCTTGCAGGTCACATGGTAACGGTGGGACCGACGACTGCCTACGCGAGCGACGGCGGTCCCACCCCCACCGCCAGCTGCAGCGCAGACCCAAGCGGGCTCGGGTGCGGAGTGGAAGGCACCACGTCGACCCCCACCGCAAGCTCAGGTGGCGGGGGGACTACCTCCTGCACGTGGAAGGGAGGAACCAATAGCAACCCCGGTGTGGGGACGTGGCTCACCGATGCAGAGTGGCAGCAGGTCACCATTTGGTTGAGCGGCAACCTTGTCTACCACGTCGGGACATCTCCATGGGACTGGATGGGTGTCATGTTCTGCCCGGACCCCACAGTGAGTGCCGTCGTGATCGTGGGGGTCCTTCCAGGGGGCCCACCCACCCCGGGCAACATCCTTGGCTACCTGGCCCTCTCACAGGTTCCCTGGAACCCGCCGAGTGTTGGCACCTCGCCGCCGGCGGGAGCCCCTTCAGTGGTGAATCTCCCCACGTATCTGTATCTGAATCCCGGCACTGGCGCCAATCCCGGTGCGTGGCAGACCTTCACCACGACAGCGGCGGTAGGGGGCGTCTCCGCAACGATCGTGGCCACCCCGGTGAAGGTGGTCTGGACGACCGACGGTGGCAGCGTCACCTGCCCTGGCCAGGGGGTCCCGTACAACAGCGCGTGGGGCAACAGCCTAGCGCCGGCCGGCAGTGGTGCCTGCACGTACACGTACTCGGACACGTCCGCCGATCAGCCGGGTGGCACGTATTCCCTCTCCGCCACCGTCTGGTACCACGCGACATGGACCTCCACTGGGGCTGGGGACGCGGCTGGTGACCTGGGCGTGGTCCCGGGCCCCACGGTGACCGAGCAGATCACCGTGAAGCAGATCGCCAGCGTGATCACAGCGGGATAGACACGATGCTTTCCACCCCCCTCGCCGACACATCGCGTGGGCGAACAGCCGCCCGGATCGCCCCGCGTCCCTGGCGGCCGCGTCCCTCGCTGCTGGTCGTCGGCCTAGTGCTGGTGCTCGCCTCGGTGGTGGGCGTGGGTGCCCTCATCCACTCGGTGAGCGGTGAGCACGGCATCCTGGTGATGTCCCAGACGGTGCCGGCGGGCCAGGTCATCACCGCCGGCGACCTGGAGGTGGTGAACGTCTCCGAGGACATGGGCGGCCTCACCGTCATCGACTCCTCGGAGGAACAAGCGGTCGTCGGTCGCCCGGCGGCGACCACCCTGTACGACGGCACACCGCTCGTCGTGTCCGAGCTCGGTCCCGTCCAGCTGCCGACCGGCGAGAGCGTGATGGCGGTGAACGCCAAGCTGGGCTCGTACCCGCCGAGCATCGCTGCCGGTGACGAGGTGGAGGTGATCGACGTCCAGACCGCGTCGGCATCCACGTCCTCACCGGCCCCGCTCGCGACCGGTCCTGTCGACGCGGCGGTGGTTGCCGTCGACGACGTGGACGGCGTCATCTCCCTGCAGCTGCCGTCTGCCCAGGCGACCACTCTGGCGTCAGCGGCGGCGAGCGGCAACCTGGTCCTGCTGCTGGTTTCCGGCGGGGGGAGCTGAGAACATGGCGCTGCTGCCGCTGTGCAGCGTCAAGGGCGCCCCCGGTGTCACCACCGCGGCCTGCGCCCTGGGGGCGGTGTGGCCGCGGGAGCGCCCCACGCCGATCGTCGTGGAGTGCGATCCGGCGGGTGGTGACCTGGCCGCGCGCTTCGGCCTCGAGGTCACCCGGGGTGTGGTCAGCCTTACGGTGGCGCTGGAGCGCGCGCACGACGTCGCGACGGTGGCCGACCGGAACCCGCTTCTCGAGCACGCTCAGCAGCTCCGCGGCGGCCTCCACGTGGTGGTGGCCCCCACCTCGCCCGAGGAGATGCGGGTTCCGCTCGACCGGCTCGCCGAGGATCTCTCGATCCTCGCTCACGCGGGCTGCGACGTCATCGCCGACTGCGGCCGCCTGGAGAGCTGGGGCGCGCGGGAGCGCACCCCCGTTGCACGGCTGATCCAGCGGGCGGGTGTCGTGGTGATGGTTGCCCGGCCCACCCTGGAGGAGATTCAGCATCTCCACGCCTGGCTGCCGTTCCTGAACGCGCTGCGCGTGCAGGTGCTGGTCCTGCTCTCCCAGCGTGGACCGTACCCACCCGAGGAGATCGCCGCCGCCCTCGACATCCCGGTGATCGGCACCCTCCCGTTCGACCCGGCGGGTGCCGCAGTGCTGTCGGGCGGTGGCCGGGGCATTCCCGGCCGGAGCCTCTCGCTGCTCCGCGCGGCGCGCGGCGTTGCCGACACGCTGGCGGCCCGGCTGCCGGCGACGGTGCTCGGCTCCGCCGCACAGCCCTCCCCCCAGGGGAGTGGTCCGCTGCCGCTCGCGGAGGGAGCCTGATGCCGCTCATCCGCGAGATCGGCCGCACCGCATACGAGTACGTCGACCCACGTCTGCGGGCCGAGCAGAGGGCCGCCGAGGGCGGCCTCAGCGAGAAGCGGCTCTGGGAGCGGGCCGGCGAGCTCCTCGACGAGTGGGTGGCCGCAGCGAACACGCGCCAGGTTGCCGCCGGCCGCCATCCCTTCAACCGTGAGGAGGAGCGAGAGATCC
>PLOF01000126.1 GCA_003142035.1 Candidatus Dormiibacterota bacterium | reverse complement strand
GCGGGCGCGGCGACACCGGAGGCGCTGCGCGAGCTGCTCGAGACCGGCACCCATCTCCTCTTCCGGGTGGAGGGGGGACCTACGATGGCCGGCATGACTGAGGGCACGGGCACCCCCCACCCGGGTGGGATCGCGGAACGCCTCGCCTCCGTGCGCCGCCGGATCACCGCGGCCGCCGAGGGCGCCGGCAGGGACCCCGCCTCGGTCCGGTTGATCGCCGTCACCAAGACCGTGCCCCCCGAGCGCATCGCGGAGGCGGTCGCGGCGGGGGTCACCGAGATCGGCGAGAACCGGGTTCAGGAGGCCCGGCTCAAGCACGCCGCCGTGCCTTCCGGCCTCCGCTGGCACCTGCTCGGTCACCTCCAGAGCAATAAGGCCGCGCTCGCCGCTCAGCTCTTCGACACGGTGCACTCCCTCGACTCGGAGAGGCTCGCGCTGGCGCTGGGGAGCCATCGTGACCCCGCCCGAGATCCCATCTCTGCCCTGGTCGAGGTGGACTTCACCGGCATCGCGGCGAGGAGCGGGATCCCCCCTGAGGCTGCCGTGCCGCTCCTGCGGGTGGTGGCGGGACAGCCAGGTCTGAGGCTGGCCGGGCTCATGACCATCGCCCCCTTTGGCGACCTGACCGCCGCCCGGCAGTGCTTCCGCAGCCTCCGTGAGCTGCGCGACCGGCTCCAGAGCGAGCTGGGGCTGGAGCTCCCCGAGCTGTCGATGGGGATGAGCGACGACTTCGAGGCGGCGATCGCCGAGGGCGCGACCATGGTGCGTCTCGGCCGTGTGCTCTTCGGGGAACGGGGCCCGGCGGGGGTCGAGCCCCCGGGCTGATCGCCCCCCGCGAGCCGTCGCCGGGGTCGAGCAGCCGGGCTGATCGTTATCCTTGGCCGACGATGGAAGGTCCCCCGCGTTTCGCAGCCGTCGACGGTCGTGCCGACCTGGCCGAGGGCGAGCGCGCCGTGCTCGACCGGTGGAAGAGCACCGATCTCTTCCGGCGCAGCCTCGAGCTGCGCAAGGACGGGAAGCCCTACGTCTTCTACGAGGGGCCGCCCACGGCCAACGGCAAGCCCGGCATCCACCACGTCCTGACCCGCTCCTTCAAGGACCTCTTCCCCCGCTACATGTCGATGCGCGGGTATGCGGTCGCCCGCAAGGGAGGCTGGGACACCCACGGGCTCCCGGTGGAGCTGGAGGTGGAGAAGTCCCTGAAGATCAGCGGCAAGCGCCAGATCGAGGAGTTTGGCGTCGCCCGGTTCAATGAGCTCTGCCGCCAGTCGGTGGAGAGGTACATCGACGAGTGGGAGGCGATGACCGATCGCCTCGGCTTCTGGCTCGACATGAAGCACCCCTACCGCACCTACGAAGGGACCTACATCGAGTCGGTGTGGTGGAGCCTCAAGCAGCTCTGGGACCGCGACCTCCTCTACCAGGGCTACAAGGTCGCCCCCTACTGCCCCCGGTGCCAGACCTCCCTCTCCTCCCACGAGCTCTCCCAGGGCTACCAGGACGATGTCGTTGACCCCTCCGTCTTCGTGAAGTTCCGCCTCACCGGCTCCGAGGACCTCTCGCTGCTCGCCTGGACCACCACCCCCTGGACCCTGCCCGGCAACGTCGCCGTCGCCGTCCACCCCGACGCCACCTACGTCGAGGTGGAGAACCGGGGGCAGAGGTTGATCCTCGCCCGGGAACGGCTCGAGGTCCTGGACGGCGAATACCAGATCACCGCCGAGATGAAGGGCAGCGACCTGGTCGACCGGACCTACGAACCCCTCTTCACCGACCTGCCCCCCGAGGGCAAGGCGTTTCTGGTGCTCTCAGCCCCGGAGCTCGTCTCGATGGAGGAGGGGACGGGGATCGTCCACACCGCCGCCGCCTACGGCGAGGCGGACCTGGAGCTCTGCCTGCGCGAGGGGGTCGCCGTCCGCCACGTGGTGGGGCTGGACGGGCGCTTCCTGGACGGTCAGACCCGCTATCGCGGCATCTTCGTGAAGGACGCCGACGCCAGGATCATCGCCGACCTCGAGGCGGAGGGGCGCCTCTACAAGGCCGGCCAGGTCCGCCACTCCTACCCCTTCTGCTGGCGCTGCGACACCCCGCTCCTCTACTACGCGCTCACCTCGTGGTTCATCCGGACCACCGCGGTGAAGGAGCGCCTCATCGAGAACAACCGGAGCGTCGACTGGCAGCCCGCCCACGTCCGCGACGGCCGGATGGGCAACTGGCTGGAGAATCTCGTCGACTGGAACCTCTCCCGGAGCCGCTACTGGGGGACGCCGCTGCCGATCTGGATCTGCGCGGAGTGCGACAACCGCCGCTGCGTCGGGAGCGCCGCCGAGCTGGGCATGACCGCCCAGGACGACCTGCACAAGCCGCACATCGACGAGGTCGTCCTCACCTGTGAGCGGTGCGGGGGCACGATGCGCCGGGTGCCCGACGTGATCGACTGCTGGTACGACAGCGGTGCCATGCCCTACGCGCAGCACCACTATCCCTTCGAGAACGAGGACCTCTTCACCCGGCGCCACCCCGCCGACTTCATCTGCGAGGCGATGGATCAAACCAGGGGCTGGTTTTTCTCCCTGCTTGCCGAGAGCACGCTGCTCTTCGACAAGCCGGCCTACCGCAACGTGATCTGCACTGGGCTGGTCCTCGACAAGGACGGCCGCAAGATGTCCAAGCGGCTCGGCAACATGATCGACCCGAAGCAGACCTTCGCCGAGCTGGGCGCCGACGCTACCCGCTGGTACTTCTACAGTGCGGTGGCTCCGGGGAGCGACTACCGGATTGCTCCGGAGCTGATCCGGGACGTCGTCCGCCGCTTCATCCTCACCCTCTGGAACACGTACAAGTTCTTCTGCGAGTACGCGCGTCTCGACGGCTACATCCCGGAGGCGGCCGCGCTCGGCGACCGGGGCGTCACCGCCCACGGCGATCGCCCCGAGCTGGACCGCTGGTGCCTGGCCCGCCTGGCGCAGTGCATCGACGAGGTCCGTGCGGCTCTCGACGAGTACGACGCCACCGCCGCCACCCGGACCATCGAGCTCTTCGTCGAGGATCTCTCCAAGTGGTACGTGCGCCGCTCCCGGCGGCGCTTCTGGAAGGCGGCTGACGTCAGCGACGCCGACAAGCGCTCCGCGTACGACACGCTCTACACCGCCCTCGAGACCCTGGCCCGCCTGATCGCGCCCTTCATGCCCTTTCTTGCCGAGAGGCTCCACCGCAACCTGAGCGGGCACGACACCGGTGCCGCGGTGGCCGGCGTCCCCGACTCGGTGCATCTCACCGACTACCCCGAGGCGGACGCCGGATGGCGCGACCCCGCGCTCGTCGAGGAGATGGCGCGGCTGCGCCACCTGGTCGAGGATGGGCTGGGGGACCGCGAGGTCGCCGGGCTCGGGGTCCGCCAGCCGTTGCGCGAGGCCACCGTCCACGGACGGCCATTCTCCCCCGAGCTGGAGGCGATCTTTGCCGACGAGCTCAACGTCAAGGCTGTCGCCTACGCGGCTCACGGCGACGACGAGCACGAGGGCGTGACCCTGGACACCGTCATCACCGACGACCTGCGCCTGGAGGGGCTGGTGCGCAACGTCTCCCGCAAGGTGAACGATCTCCGCAAGCAGGCGGGCCTCGCCCTCGACGATCGCATCCATCTCCAGGTCGAGGCCGGCGGCGATCTCCGCCGCGCCGTCGAGACCCACCGCGACCACCTGATGGCCGAGGTGCTGGCCACCGCGATCGGCTTCGGTCGGGCCGAGGTTCTCAGCGAGTGGTCGGGGAAGATCGGCGGGGAGCCGTGCTGGCTGGGCGTGAGCCGTTGAGCACAGGGGACGTACCGCAGGTGGCTCCGGGCGCGGCGGAGGCTCCCGGCGCGACCTCGGTCCCCGCCCCTTCACCAAACGTCGGGACGGGTCCTGCGGATGCACCGGGTGTGGCTCTCGCCCGGCGCCGGCGGTTGCGGAGCAAGCCCCGCCGCTACGCCATCATGGTGATCACCGCCCTGGTGGTCATCGCCATCGACCACCTCACCAAGTGGCTGGTCGTCAACCACGTCAGGCTGGGCACCCAGGTCCCGGCCGGTTCCCCGGTGACCATCCATTACATCCAAAACTCGGGGGCCGCCTTCGGCCTCTTCCCCCAGTTCACCTTCCTTTACCTGGTGGTGGCGGCGATCGTCGCCGGGTACATCCTGCTGTACGGGCCGCGCATCGGTGGGGGGCTGCTCCGCCTGGTGGCGCTGGGCGGCATCCTCGGTGGCTCGATCTCCAACGGCATCGACCGCCTCGTCCAGGGCTACGTGGTGGACTTCATCGACTTCCACTTCTGGCTGTTCCAGATCTTCAACGTGGCCGACATGGCGATCGTGGGTGGCATGCTGGTGGTGGTGTACCAGCTCGGATTCCGCAACGACAGCGTGACCTCGGAGTAGCCGGCGTGCCCGCGGAGGTCGACGACGACGCCCGCCTCGACATCTGGCTGGCGCGGGAGCGCGGGATCACCCGCCACGCCGCTCACACCCTGATCGCGGCCGGTGCCGTCCGGGTCAACCGCCGCCCCGGACGTCCGGGACAGCGGGTCGGGAGCGACGACCAGATCGAGGTCAGCATCCCCGCCGCCGTCGTCGCGCCGCCACCTCCGTCCGCGCCGGTCGTGGATCTCGTGGTGGTGTACGAGGACGAGTGGCTCGCGGTGATCGATAAGCCGGCCGGCCTGGTCGTCCATCCCGCCCCCGGCCATCCGGATGGGACGCTCGCCGACGGGCTTCGCCAGCGCGGCACGGTCTGGTCGCTGCTCGGCGGGGAGGAGCGGCCTGGGATCGTCCATCGCCTGGACCGCGACACCTCGGGGCTGCTGGTCGTCGCCAAGACGGAGGCGGCCCACCGCCACCTGGCCGCCCAGCTCCAGGAGCGCACCCTGACCCGTCTCTACTGGGCACTCGTCGCCGGCGGTCTCTCCGAGGCGACCGCGACCGTGGAGGCGCCGATCGGGCGCGATCCCAGGGACCGCAAGCGGATGGCGGTGGTGGACGGCGGCCGGCCCGCGACCACCGACTTCCGGGTCCTCGCCCGCCACCCCCACACCACGGAGCTGGAGGTGAAGCTCCGCACCGGCCGCACCCACCAGATCCGCGTGCACCTCGCCTACATCGGCCACCCCGTGGTCGGCGACCCCGTCTACGGGCACCGCAACAACGGCGCCGCGCGGCTCGCCCTCCATGCCCGCGAGATCCGATTCGTTCATCCGGTGGGAGGGCGCGAGATGGCCTTCGAGTCGCCGCTACCCGCCGAGCTCGTCGCCCTCGTCGCGCAGGTGCGCGAGGAGCGGCCATGAACCCGGTGCCCGCGCGGTCCGACGGGACGCCGGCCGAGCGGCAGCGGCTCTCGATCCCGCCGGGGCGTCTCATCGTCCTCTCCGGCCCGAGCGGTGTCGGCAAGGACACCGTCCTCCAGGAGCTCTTCCGGATCGCCCCGTGGCTCCACTATTCGATCTCCTACACGACCAGGGCGCCTCGCCCGGGGGAGGTGGACGGCGTCGCCTATTCCTTCGTCGACGACGAGCGGTTCCAGGCGCTGCGGGATGACCACGAGTTGCTCGAATACGCTTCCGTGCACGGCCATTGGTACGGGACCGGAGAGGCGCGGGTGCGCGAGAGCCTGGAGCGCGGGGAGGACATCGTCCTCAAGATCGACGTCCAGGGTGCGGCCTGGATCCGGCCGCGGGTGGCCGGCGCCATCTTCATCTTCCTGCTGCCGCCGAACCCCGAGGAGCTCCGCCGCCGCCTCATAGAGCGGGCCACCGAGTCGGCGGGCAGCCTGGAGCTGCGCTGGGAGAATGCGCGTACCGAGCTGGCAGACCAGGGCTCGTACGACTACCGTGTGGTCAACGACGACGTGCTCCGCGCCGCCCGCGAGATCCTTGACATCATCGAGCGGGACCGGCCTCGGGCGGACCACCCGTGAGTGGAGGAGAGCAGGTGGATGAGCTCCAGGGACGCCGGGTCCTCGTCTACGTCAGCGGCAGCATCGCCGCCATCAAGTCCGGCGAGGTGGTCACCCTGCTGCGCCGGCGGGGGGCGGAGGTACGGGTCGCGATGACGCAGTCGGCGACCCGTTTCATCACCCCTCTCGCCCTGCAGAGCCTCTCCGGGCACGCGGTGGTCACCGACCTCTTCCGGGAGGCACGCGCCCGGCATCCGGGCGGCCGCTCGGGCGCCGACGGCGACGCTCCCGGTTCCGGCCACGGCATGGAGCATCTCAACCTCTCCGGGTGGGCGGAGCTCCAGCTGGCAGCCGGCGCCTCCGCCAACCTGATCGCGCGGCTCGCCCTCGGCCTCGCCGATGACGTCGTGACCGCCACCGCGCTGGCCTGCCGGGCGCCGCTCGTGGTCGCGCCGGCGATGGAGACGGCGATGTGGGAGCATCCGGCGACGCTGGAGCACGTGGAGACGCTCCGAGCCCGCGGCGCCGTGCTGGTGGGACCGGTCTCCGGGCGGCTCGCCAGCGGGCGCGAGGCGATGGGGCGGATGGCCGAGCCGGCCGAGATCGTCCGGGTGGCGGCGGAGCTGCTGACTGGCCTCAGCGGGCTCCCCTCCGGGCTGTCCGGCGCTCCCGACGCCGGCGGCCGGTAGCGGGGCTCGGCGGTCGTGGGCGCAGCCGGCTCCGGCCCGCTTCCACTCCGGGGGATCCGGGTGGTGGTCACCGCCGGCGGTACGCGCGAGCCCATCGACCCGGTGCGCTTCCTTGGCAACCGTTCCAGCGGCAAGATGGGCAACGCCCTTGCCGCGGCCTGCCGGGAGGCGGGTGCCGAGGTCGAGCTGATCACCGCCGCGCCGCCACCGCCGGCCGCGCCGGGGGTATCCGTCACACAGGTGGAGACCGCCGCCGAGATGCAGCGCGCGGTCTGGACCGGGCTCGATCGCGCCGACGTCCTGCTGATGGCCGCCGCGGTTGCCGACTACCGCCCCCGCAGGGTGGCCGAGCACAAGCTCAAGAAGTCCGCCGACCTGCTGACCNNCGGCGGACCAGGGTGCTCGTGGTGGGCTTCGCGGCCGAGACCGACGACCTGCTGGCCAACGCCGCCGAGAAGCTGCGCCGCAAGGGCCTCGACCTCATCGTCCTCAATGACGTCGGTGCGCCGGGAGTGGGGATGGGAGCCGACGACAACGCGATCACCGTCCTCGATCCGGACGGCGTCATCCTCACCGTGGAGCGATCGCCCAAGCTGGAGGTGGGCCGCCGGCTGGTCGCCCTGGTCGGCGAGCGGCTGGCACGCCGCAGCGAGGTGTGAAAGTGGGTGTGCCTGGCTTGGGCGCCGCGCGCCGGGACCCCATGTCCGCCTCTGCAACGGTTAAGGACAGAAAAGTCCTTAACGCGTTTCTGG
>PLOF01000116.1 GCA_003142035.1 Candidatus Dormiibacterota bacterium | reverse complement strand
GCCTCGTTGCCGTCGATGGTGGTGCGCATCAGCCCGGCTCCCCGATCATCTCGATGGCGTGGACCGGGCACTGCTCGTAGCAGGTTCCGCATCCCGTGCAACGGTCGTAGTCGAAGCGGTAGCGGTGTCCGGCGCCGAGCTTGACCACCGCGTCCTCGGGACAGGAGCCCAGGCAGCCGTCACACTCGAAGCAGTTGCCGCAGGAGAGGCACCGCTGCGCCTCGAAGACGGCCTCCGCCTGGCTGAGACCGCCAACGACCTCGGCGAAGTCGGACACCCGCTCCACCGGCTCGCGCTCGGGTTGAAGGCGCGAGCTGGCGTCGGCGAAATACCAGGGATGCAGGCGGTCGAAGCTCGCCAGGGAGTGCTTGGCGACGGACGGCGCCGCGGTCTCGCGCAGGTACGCGTCGATGAAGCGGGCCGCCTTCTTGCCGTGGCCGACACCCACGGTGACCGTCCGCTCCGAGGGCACCATGTCGCCTCCGGCGAAGACCCCGGGGCACCCGGTCATCATCGAGCTCGAGACCACGACCGTCCCGTCGGGCTTGAACTCCACACCCGGCACGTGGCGGAGAAACCCGGTGTCGGCGTCCTGGCCGACGGCGAGGATCAGGGTGTCGGCGGCGAGCCGTTCCATCCGGCCGGTGGGCTGGGGGAACCCCTTCTCGTCCAGNNTGGGCCGGCATCCGCTCCCGGTCACGGCGATAGACGATGAGCGCCTCGCTGGCCCCGAGCCGCTTGGCCACCCGCGCCGCGTCCATGGCGGTGTTGCCGCCGCCGTAGACCGCGACCCGCCGGCCGAGGACCGGACGCTCGCCGGCCGCCACCTCGCGCAGGAAGGGCACCGCGTCGATGATCCGGCCGGCGTCCTGGGCGGGGATGTCGACGTGCTTGGAGAGGTGGGCGCCGACCGCCACGAAGACGGCATCGAATCCGCCCTGCGCCCGCTCGGTGGCGAGGTCGGTGACCCGGTGGCCAAGGACGAAGCGCACCCCCAGCGCCTCGATGCGGGCCAGCTCGCCGGCCACCACGTCGCGCGGCAGCCGGTATTCGGGGATGCCGTAGCGCATCATCCCGCCCGCCTCGGTGCTCAGGTCGTGGATCTCCACTTGGTGACCCTGGCGCGCCAGCTGGTAGGCGGCGGAGAGTCCGCTCGGGCCCGCACCCACGACCAGCACGCGCTTGCCGCTCGGGGAGGCGGGGGCAGGCAGCGGCCAGCCGGAACTGAGGGCCAGGTCGCCGAGGAAGCGCTCGACCGCGTGGATCGAGACCGAGCTGTCCAGCTCGGCGCGGTTGCAGACGTCCTCGCAGGGGTGGTAACAGACCCGTCCGTGGATGGCCGGGAGCGGGTTGTCGGCGACCAGCTGCCGCCAGGCCTCCTCGTGGTGGCCGTCGCGGACGAGGCCGAGCCACGCCTGGATGTTCTCCCCGGCCGGGCAGCCGGCGTTGCAGGGGGGCAGCAGATCGACGTAGGTGGGACGGCGGCTGCGAACGGGGCCCGCTCGCTCGGCGCCGTGAGCGAGGTCGGGAAGCTGCGTCAACTCAAGACGGCGAAGGCTCATCTATCAACTCCGGCCCATCGGTTTCGGTCACTGCCGCTCGATTCCGGCTCGTCAACCCGGTCACCCCATCAGCCCTGCGAGGACATCCTGGGAAAGACCCACCCGAAGCGCGGGAGGGGGTTCGATGAGCACACGGCGGCGCACATGCTAGCCGCCTCGGCCGAAAGCACGGTGTCGACGCTGCTGCCAGGAAGCCGCGGCGCCGCTACGAGGAGGTGCCGGTCCCCCTGCCGTGGACCCTCACGCGCACCCGCTTCGGGCCGCGAAGGTGCCACGCCCCACCAGCGAGGTCACGTCTGAACTGATCCACGCCGGCCGTGCGGCACAGCTCGTCGATCCGCGCCCTCGCCAGCTCCTGAGTGGTCCATGGGTTCATAGTCATATCGGTATCTTTGCATGTACCTGAACGCATGTCAAGCTACATCGTGATATAGTCTCGTGGCTATGCCGTTCTACCATGACCAGGAGGCCCCCGCCGAACGCCGGCCCGACGTGGCGGTGGCGGGGTCCATCGCCGTCGAGCTCGACTGGGTCCTGCACGCGGCCTCGCAACCCTCCTTCCGCCGTGACCACGCCACCCTGGGGAGGGTCTACGACGAAACGCCCCGGCTGGGCGAGCGGGTGCGCGCCCTCTGGGCTGCGCCGGAGACGACGACGGACGGCGGTGGCTCGATGGAGCTGGCGGTCCTCGCCCACCACGGGGGGCTGCTCTTCACGCTCGACGCGGAGGAGCTCCTGGGGCGGTTGGAGGATCTCTGCGTCTCGGCACCGGTTGACCTGCGGCTTGCCTCCGAGACCGAGGAGGATCGGGCGGCCCTGCGCAACCGCCTGGCCCGGCTCCGCTCATCGGCGGAAGCCCGCCGCGCCTATGCGGAGGTGGTCCGCGACGTCTGGTCCGCGATCAGGCCGGACTGGATGCGGAACGGCCTCCGGTCGGTCGAAGCCGCGGTCGCCGCGCGGCGCCAGATCCAGCATCGGGGCGCCGCCTGGCAGGAGATCGCCCACAGCGCCCACACGCCGGGCGACCATCTCCTCGGGGACCTGGTCGCCTCCCTTCCCCATGACGGCATCATCGCGGTGGTCCCCGCCTATTTCGCCCATCTCGGGTCCCTGGTGGACCTGCCCGGGATGGTGCTCATCGGGGTGCGCGCGGAAGGCAGCGGCGCGGAGGCACGGGCCCGCACCGAGATCCTGGCGCGACGTTTGAAGACCATCTCGGACCCGACCCGGCTCGCCATGGTCGAGGTGCTGCGCTCTGCTCCGAGCACCGTCACCGAGCTCGCCGCACTCTTTGGGCTGGCGCAACCGACGGTCAGCAACCACGTGAAGATCCTGCGCGACGCGGGCCTCGTCGCCAATTCCATGGAGGGCGGGCACCGCGTGCTGGTCCTCCAGAGGGACGCGCTCGACGCCCTCCTCGACGGTCTCCTGTGGATGGTCGCTCCCGCACGGCAAGCCGACCCGATCGTCCGCTCCGCGTCGCGGGCGCCTGACGCGGAGCGGACGGCGCAGAGCGGCATCCGCTGAGCCACCTCAGGGAGGGTGGAGGGCGCGCCGGCTCCCTGTGCGGGAACGTGCCATGATCGGCCCATGGGCCGGACGCGGCGCCAGCTGAGACCTGGGGGCGGGGGGGACAAGGAGGCAACGACCATGCCGGGCCACATCACCGTTCGCTCCCTACCGGGCCGCCTCGCGACCGGCGCGTTTATCCTGCATTCCGGGACCGGGAAGTGGAATCTGCCTGCGGAACCCGCCGCGGCCATCCACGGGATGGCCGCCGGGGCCTTCCCCTTCCTGAGCAAGATCCCCGCGACGACGTTCACCAAGCTGCTCTCCGCCTCCGAGGTCGCCACCGGAGCCCTCCTGCTCTCCCCCTTCGTGCGCGACCGTTCGGCCGGCGCGGTGCTGACCGCCTTCACCGGTGGACTGCTCACCATGTACTGGCGCACCCCGGCGCTGCGCAAGGCGGGCAGCATCTGGCCCACGCCCGCCGGTCTCCCCGTCAGCAAGGACGTCTGGATGCTCGGCATCGGCCTCGGGCTGATCGCCGGCGACTGCTGCTGCGGGAGATCCCGCTGACGCCACCGGTGGAAGCGGCCGCCTCGGAGGGCTGATTCGCCNNACCAGCGCGGCGGCGGCCTCCTTGGCCGCCCGGGCGGCGGACGGGTCTGCGTCGAGCACACCCTCCGCGAGGGCGCCGTCAAGCAGCAGGGTGAGCGCTCGGGCGAGTGCCGCCGGATCACAGGCACCGCCCCGCACCGAGATGTCGCGCACCCATGCGCGCACCTCCGCCTTGTGCTCCACGCTGCGCGCATGCACCGGGCTGTCCGGCGCTGACTCGGCCGCCGCGTTGATGAAGGCGCAGCCGTGGAAGTCGTCCTGCTGACAGACCGTGAGCAGGGCGTCGAACATGCCGACGAGCTGGGCCCGCGGATCAGGACCGGCCGCCGCGGCGGCGGTCTGGAGCTGCCCGCGCCACCGGGCGTCGACGCGGTCGAGGTAGGCGACGGCGAGGTCGTCCTTGCTCGGAAAGTGCTTGTAGAAGGTGGCCTTGGCGACCCCGGACGCGGCGATGATCGTGTCGACCCCGACACCGCGCACGCCGTGAGCGTAGAAGAGGCGGAAGGCGGCATCGAGAATGCGCTCCCTCGCCTCACCCCGGGGAGTGGGTGACGCGCGCTGCCTGCCGCCCGGAGCCACCATGACGCCGGCTTCCGCCTCAGGCCCTGGCGATGGCGAAGTTGAACTCTCCGCCGCCCAGCTTCCGCATGATCGACAGCCACAGCGGCAGGATCATCTCGACGCCACGCGCCGTGGAGAGGCTGCCGAGATCCCAGATTGCGCTGGGCGGCCAGCCGAGCTCGCTCAGCAGCTCCGCCACCGTCGCCTTGGCGGCGGGGTCGTCACCGGAGACGAACACCGCGTGCTCGCCGGGCACGCTGCCGGGATCGACCATCACCTGGCAGTTCATGGTGTTGAGGGACTTGACCACCCTGGCCGCGGGATAAGCCCTCTGGATCTGTTCCGCAAGGCTGTCGGTGTTGACCACGGAGAGCGACGCCGGGTAACCGTTGGAGAAGTCCAGCGTGTTAGCCACATCGAGGATGACCTTGCCGTCCAGGTTCGCCGCGCCGGCGGCCGCCAGCGCTTCGAGCGACACTCCCCCGCCGGTCGCGTTGATGATCAGCTCGGCCTGCACGGTGGCGCCGTCGAAGGTCGCCAGCTCCACCTGGGGGTTCTCCGCCTGCCACGCGGAGAAGGCCGGCGGGCCCGAGCCCTCCTCCGGTGCGGTGCGGGCCAGCGTCGCCTCCGGGTCGCGCGTACCGACAGTCACCTGGTGGCCGAGTGCCGCCAACCTGCCGGCCAGGGTCTGACCCACCACACCCGTTCCCAATACAGCGATCTTCACGTGCAGCTCTCCTCGAGGCGATGCGACGGGGCTCTCTTCGGCGGGCGCCATCGCCGGCGCCCCGCTCGAGGCACGCTAACAGACAGGTCTGTCTAGGTCAACGGCTCCGTCTCCCACCGGGCTCTGAGCGCTCGCGGCTCAGGCCTGGCGCCGGCACCGCATCCCGGGGTCGGCTATCGTCGCCTCGTGGGTGAGGTCCGGTGCTTCGGCTGTGGCGCGGTGGTGCCGGACGTGGCCGGGCCGGTCCACCCGTACATGCTCTCCGCCCCAGGCTGCTGGGCCCTCTACGGCTCTCTCCTGGCCTGGAGATCGTCCCTCGCCGGGGCGCCGGGGATCGGGACCAGCCAGTACCTGATTGACACCTACGCGGTCCAGCACGCGACCAACCCAGACAGGCGAAACCGCCAGTCAGTGGCGGTGCATCTCATGAGCCTCTGCGCGGCCCTCGAGCACGGTATCCCGGGGATCCGTCTCCACCATCTGATCGGCGAGTGGACCCACCGGGAATACCCCCTGCTGACGCCGCGGCCGGCGAGCTTCGCGGCCAGTCTCGCAAGCGTCGCGACCGCTCCCCCGGAAGACCGTTCGAAGGCAGTCCTCGCATGGGCGGGGTCGACGTGGGCGGACTGGTCCGCGCATCACGAGCGGGTCCGCGGCTGGCTCGCGGACGCCCTCGCCGGGGCGTCAGAGACGGCCTGAGGCCGGCATCCGCAGCCCGGGCCGACAGCCACGTCCGAGCAGCGGAGGGATCCCCTCGGCCTAACCGACGGCGGCGGCACCCGCATACGGATTGCGCCTGGTCCGCCCACGCAGCGAGACCACCGCTCGCTCCACCGCTCCCATCGCCACGCCGGCGTTGGCGGCTCCGCCCAGCCAGAGTGCGAGCAGCAAGAGCACAAGGAGCCGGGTATAGCCGGTAAAGCGGCTCGTCGCGGAAGCTGCGGGGACCATGCCCAAAGACTAGAGCGAGGGAGGCGCCACCCGCTGAGAGGCCTCTGAGAGGGAACTGAGGCCCGGCTGAGAGGGCGAGCACCGCCTTCAGCTCGCTCGCCGTCCTGGACCATCCCCGGCGGTCAGGCCGTCCGCCAAAGGTCCGGGGAGAATGCCAAGGGGGAGGCCGGCCAGCGGGAGACGGGGCTCGAACCCGCAACTTCAACCTTGGGAAGGTTGCACTCTACCGTTGAGTTACTCCCGCGCAGGCCAGGGGGAGGATACCGCCGTCCCTGACCCCGGCGCCACACCGCTGCCGCCAAGCCGGATCTCGCAACCGGTCGGATGCTGCCGGTCAACCGGGAGATCGCCCGCTCCCGACCCTCCGCGGGTCAGGAGCGCGAGGCGGGCCGCTGGATCAGCGCGATGAGCGCGGCGATGATGACCCCCGCCCCGCCCAGGATGGCCCCGGTTTCCCCGATGTCCTTCCAGATGTTGGACAGGAGGGCGCCGTCGAGATGCTCGAGAGCCGACTGCAGCGAGGACCCATTGCTGGTGGTGTAGACAGCGAGAGCCGCGAGCGACAGCCCAAAGGCGATCGCCACCAGGGCGATGACGAAAGCGGAGATCGCCGGGCCGACGCCACCCCTGCGAGCCGCGCCACGCAGGATCAATCCCGACGCCAGACCCACAACCACGGCCAGCTCGGCCAGCAGGTGGCGGGTCTCCAGGGCGGCGGCGACCCACAGTGCCGCGATCACGAGACCCACCACCAGCCCGGCCAGCGAGGCGAGGAAGAGGCTCGGACGGCGGGCTGAGGTCGAGGCGGTGGGAGCGCCCGAGATCGGTCCGGGTCCAGACCCCGCGGGGGCAGTGGGCAGCACGGGGGAAGCTGCGGGCGCTGCGGCGCCCGATCCGGAAGCGGGCCTCGCCCACGGGGAGAGCGCTGAACCAGACGCGCCGGCGGCACCCGCCGCCAGGCTGGAGGACGACCGGGGAGCCCACGTCCCCGAGGGACCGACCACCGGTGCGGCCACACCTGGCCATCCGGGCACCGCCGGCTCCGGGCCCGGGTGGGCGGCGGCGGGCCTGGGCTGAGCCCCGGACGCAGCGGGCGAAGGTGGGGCCGGCATGAAGGGCGGCGCGGGCGGCGCGGCCGGCCGAGGAGGAAGGGCCGGTGGCGGCACGGGGGACGCGGGAGTCGCCGGGGGCGTGAAGGACGCCGGGAATGGCGGGGGTGCCGGGGCCGCGAAGGCCGGCCGGGGGGCGAAGGGCAGAGGGATGAGGGGCGCCGGCGGNNCGCCGGCGGCGCGAAGGGTGCCGGGTACGCGGAGGGCGCCGACGGCACGAACGGTGCCGGGGACACGGGCGGCGCAGGGGGTACGGGCGGCGCAGGGGGTACGGCGAACGCCGGCCTGGCGGGCGGCGGGGGTGTGCCAGACGCCGGGGGCGCTGCGACTGGAGGCTGGGCGGCAGAACCCCACAGTGGCGGCGGAGCGGCCAAGGGAATGGATCCCACCGGCCCTTGGGAGGTGGGCTGCCCCAACGGCTGAGGTCGGCCGAGCGGGGGCCGGGGCTGGCCGAGCGGCGCGATGGCCGGGGCCAGGGCGGGCGCGGCGGCGGTCGGCGGCATTCCGGCGACGGATGGAGGCGGGCCGGGCTCGGGCTGCGGTGCCCGAATCCCCCACGCCGGGGTCCCGGGAGCACTGCCCTCCGTGGCCGGCTCTCCGGCCTCTGGAGGAGACGGGGCCGGGACGGGATAGGGCACCCCGCCGCGGTAGCCCACCCGCTCGCGCGTTCCCCAGGTGGGAAGCCCCAGAGCGGAAGGATCGGTGACGCCGGCGGCCGCTGCGGGTTGTGCCTGATCCGTCGGCCTCGGACCGGGAGGGACGAGGTCGGCCGGTGGCGGGGGCGCCATCCGGGTGTGCAGGGGACCGGATGGTGCCAGAGCCGCCGCCTGGTCGTCGGCCAGGATGTGGCGCATCTCGGTCCGGGTGGGCGTGTCCAGCGGGGTGCCGGCCGGGTACCCCGACACCTCCGGGACGGGGGGGGCGTAGTCGGCCCCCGGAGAGACGGCGTAAGGGTCCGCACCGTACTGAGCGGGGCCCGAGGAGTCGGGCTCGCCGGCCGCGGCGGCGGGGTCAACGACGGGGTGGCCGGTCCCCGGGTGGATCAGGGGGACCTTGCAGTTGGGGCAGACGGTGCGCCCGTCGTACCACTTCCAGCAGCGGGTGCAGACAAACTGCTCTGGCATTTGGAACGCATGATGCTCCCCAACCCCCCGACCATTCCCTTTCGTCACTCCGGCGTAACGCGCCGGGCGGGGGGGAGCGGCGGGCTGCGTGGGGTGAGTACCATCGCCAGAGTGCTGACCGCGTTCCTCTTCATCGTCTGCGAGCCGGAGGCGATCGGCCGCCTGGGCCGGGCCCTCGCGGACACGGACGGGGTCGCCGAGGTGTACACGACCACCGGTTCGGCCGACTTCATCGCGGTGGTCCGGGTGCCCGACCTCGACGCGCTGGCAACCGTTGTGACCCAGCACATCGCAGGAATGCCCGGCATCGTCCGCACCGACACTCACATGGCGATCCGCTCCTACGGGAGGAGCGACGAGACGGCCGGCTTCGACATCGGAGTTGACTGATCAGGTGAGCGATTGAGCCTCGTGCCTGACCAGGCTTCCGGGTCTGGTCCTGATGTCGCAGCGGGCGCCGGCATCATCGCGATGACAGGGCGTGCGCGCATGGTGGCGGCGCTTCGCCGGCAGCCGGTCGACCGTACCCCGGTGTGGTTCATGCGCCAGGCGGGGCGCTGCCTCGCCGCCTATCGCGAGCTGCGCGAGCGCTACGACATCCTCACCATCACGAGGACCCCGGAGCTGTGCTCGCGGGTGACCCTGATGCCGGTCGACGAACTGGGTGTCGATGCCGCCGTGCTCTACGCCGACATCATGCTGCCGCTCGTCGGCATGGGGGTGCCGTTCTCCATCGACCCCGGCGTGGGACCGATCATCCACGAGCCGCTCCGCTCCGCGGGCGACATCGCCCGCCTGGTGGTGGTCGACTCCGCCGAGGAGGCGACCCCCGACCTCTTCACCGCCATCCGCGACATCCGGCGCGAGCTCGGCGAGAGAGCGGCGGTCATCGGCTTCGCGGGGGCNNGGCGAGCCCGAGCTGTGGGACCAGCTGATGGAGAAGCTCACCGAGGTGACCGTGCGCTACCTGCGCGCCCAGGTCAGGGCGGGAGTCGACATCCTCCAGCTCTTCGACTCCTGGGTCGGAGCGCTGAGCCGGCGCGACTACGAGGGCCGGGTGCTCCCCCACGTCCAGCGGATCTTCGCCGGGATCGCGGAAACCGGTGTCCCCCTCATCTACTTCGGCACCGGCTGCTCCCACCTCCTGGAGAGCATGGCGACAGCCGGCAGCGACGCCGTCTCGGTCGACTGGCGCCTGCCGCTCGACGAGGCGTGGAAGCGCATCGGGCCCGGGCTCGGCATCCAGGGCAATCTCGACCCCACGGTGCTGCTCGCGCCGTGGCCGGTGGTCGAGCGCGAGACCCGGCGGGTGCTCGCCGAGGCGGGCGGCCGCGACGGTCACGTCTTTAACCTCGGCCACGGGGTCCTCCCCGACACCGACGCCGCCACGCTCCGGCGGGTCGTCGATCTGGTCCACCACGAGACCGCGCGCTGATGGCCTCCCCCACCGGCATCCTCCTGCTCACCTTCGGCTCGGCGGTGACCGCCGAGCAGGTGCCGGCATATCTGCGCAGCGTCCAGGGCGGCAGTGATGCCGACCCCGAGCTCATCGCGGAGTTCGAGAGCCGTTTCCGCCGGATCGGGCACTCCCCGCTGCTGGAGATCACCACCCAGCAGGCCGCCGGCCTGGACCGCCTCCTCGCCGAGCGTCACGGGGCCGGTGCCTTCTCCGTGTCGGTGGGGATGCAGCACTCCGCCCCCTGGATCGCCGACGCCGTCGATGCCATGGTGGCGGCGGGGATCACGAGGATCCTTGGCATCGTCCTGGCGCCGCAGTACTCGCGGCTCATCCTCTCCGGCTACGAGCGCGAGGTCGATCGGGCGCGCAGCCGCCATCCCGGGCTGGAGATCGCGGTGGCGGGAGCCTGGCACACCATGCCGGGCTGGATCGAGGGGTTGAGCGACCGGATCACGGAGGCGCTGGCCGAGGCCCCCGTCGCGCCGCCGGGCGCGGCCACGCTGATCTTCACCGCCCACAGCCTGCCCCGCAGCGTCGTCGATCGGGACCCGGGCTACCTCGACCAGCTTCACGAGACCATCGATGCCGTGGTCGACCGTCTCCAGCTCCCCGCCGGGAGCTGGCGGTTCGGCTGGCAGAGCGCGGGCCATACGCCCGCTGAATGGCTCAAGCCCGATCTCCTCGACATCCTTCCCGAGCTGGCCGCAGCCGGGGCAAAGGAGGTGCTGGTGGCCCCGGTCCAGTTCGTCGCCGACCACCTCGAGACCCTCTACGACATCGACGTGGCCGCGGGCGAGCAGGCGGCCGAGCACGGCATCCGGCTGCGCCGGATCGCCATGCCCAACGCCTCCCCGGCGATGATCCGCGGCCTGGCCGAGGTGGTCGAGCGTGAGCTCGCGGGGACGGTCCCCGGATAGCCGCTCCGGTGGGCTGCGCGCGGCTCACCGAGGCCCGCTGCCGAGCAGAGAGTCCCCGGCCGGGAAGACCGCATCCGCCCAGCCACCGGGAATGGGCCGGGCCTTCCGGTCGAGGCAAGAAAATCAATGGCACTGACGCGTCGAGGACGGCTTCGCAAGGCGCTGGCTCAGCCCTTCCCCGAGGCGTGGCGCGACCTCCTCGCCGACAACGTCGCGCACTGGCACACGCTGAGTGGCCACGAGCGGGAACGCCTCGAGGGTCTCATCCGGCTCCTACTCGTCGACAAGCTCTGGGAGCCATCGAAGGGATTCGAGCTGACCGATGAGATCCGGGTCGTCATCAGCGCGATGGCCGGCCTGCTGATCCTCGGGCTCGACTACGACTACTACCATCGCGTCACGTCCATCATCGTCAGCCCCACGACCGTGGTGCTCGAGGGGGACCGTCACCTCGGTGGAGGCGTTTTCACCGACGAGCCCGAGCCGATCATCGGGGAGGCCCGTTCGGATGGCCCCGTCCTGATCGCGTGGGACTCCGCTCGTGAGGAGGCCCGCGACCCTGACGGCGGCCGCAACGTCGTCTACCACGAGTTTGCCCACAAGCTCGACATGCTGGGAGGGTCCGTCGACGGCACGCCGCCGCTCGAGTCACACGCCGAGTACGAGCGCTGGGTCCGGGTGTGCAACGAGGAGTTCACGGCGCTCCGCGCCGGGACCGGCGGAGACCTGCTGGATCCCTACGGCGCGGAGAACACCGGCGAGTTCTTCGCCGTGGTCACCGAGGTGTTCTTCAACCGGCCGCGCCAGCTCGAGTACGAGAAGCCGGCGATGTACGCCGTCCTCCGCGACTTCTACCGCCAGGACCCGGCCGCCCGTGAACGGCGCGCCAGGTACTGGCCCCGCTCCTCCTGAGCTGACCTTGGGGACGGCATCAGCACCTGCTGGCGGAAGGACATGTAGCGGAGGCGCTCGAGCAGGCCCTCGATCACCGCCGGCCAGGTGAAGTCGCGGGCGTTGTGCCGGGCCTCGCGGCGCAGCCTTCGAGCGAGGGCGGGACGGTCCACCAGCCCCCGCAGAGCCGCGGCCACCTCGGCGCCGTCGTCGGTCTCGATGACGATGGCGTTGCCATAGGGGCGGGCGTACTCCTCGCCGGTGGCGCCGACCATGGCGACGCCGCCCGCGGCCATCGCCTCCAGGCCCACCAGGCCGAAGGGCTCGTGCCCCGAGTTGGCGACGACGGCGGTCGCGGCGAGGTCGATCTCCGGGATCACGGCATCGGGGAGGAAGCGGCAGAGGTTGACCAGCGCAGCCCCACTGCTCTCCGACAGGGCCCGCGCCACACCACCGGCGTCCTCGACGAGCTCGGACCAATCGCAGACGGAGAGCCCGTGCTGGCGTGCCCGCCCCATGACCTCGGCCCCATAGGGCTCGATGCCTCCCCGCATCAGGATGCGGGCGGGCAGGCCCTCGGCCCGCAACTCGACGATGGCGTCGATCGCCTGTGTCCAGCCCTTGTCGGGGGTGAAGCGCCCGATCTTGAACGCCAGGCAGGGCGTCCCGGCAGCGCTCCGGATGGCGGCCGCCGCCGCTGCGTCGGGTGGGTCCAGGGCACTCTCGGGGATGCCGTTGGGGATGACCACCGGGTTGACCCCGCGGCCGAGCATGAGCTGCTTCATGTACCGGCTCACCGTGGTCGTCGAGGCCGCGTTTCCCAGCGCCCGCCAGTCGATCTCGTCCCAACCAAAGCGGTTGTTGGCGTTCCAGAGCAGGATGGCGTGGCGGCGGAGCCCCAGGGAGTGGAGCCGGTCACTCAGCCGGCGGCAGAAGTCCGCGGTGTGCCATTCCTCGCAGAGGACGGCGACCACCCGGCCGCGGCCGACGGCAGGAGCGATCACGCGCTCGATCAGGGCGTCGGGCAGGGTGCGGACGAGCACCTCCAGCTTCGCTCTCTCGCCCTCGTAGACACCGCTCGGGCAGCCGGCGCTCACCTCCTGGCACCAGCGGACGAGGCGAACCCCGGCAACCGTCTCCTCGGGAGCCCGGTCAGGATCGCCCACGAAGACCAGCGTGGTGATGAAGCCCGCAGCGGCAAAGGCGCGGGTCAGCTCGCGGGCCCGGACACCGAGCCCACCGGCGAGGCTGTACTGGTCCGGTCCCTCGAACGAGACCATGACCACCTCGAGGTTCTCAGGGGTGAACATGCGACCTCCGTGTCACTTCACCGGTGAGCATGCGGCCTCCGCAGAGTTTGCGGGGGTGCCGCGAATCCTGAGCCGTGAACGGATGCGAGCCGGCGCGGCTGGGGCGGGCGACCCCCACCGCCCTGCCGCCCGGGATCGGGCCGCCCCCGAGGCGCGGTCCCGCAAGACGTGATTGCGACTGCCCCCGCTACCATCACCGGCGATGACTGAAGCTTCTGATCAGACCGGGCCGGTGCCGGTGCGGGTCGCCGTACCCCGTGAGCGCCAGCCCGGCGAATTGCGCGTAGCCCTGGTCCCCGCCGCACTCCGTGCGTTGCTCGCCGCGGGGCTCCAGGTGACCGTGGAGGCCGGAGCGGGCGAGCGGGCCGGGCATCCCGATACCGCTTACACCGAGGCGGGCGCCACCGTGGTGGCCGACCTGAAGACGCTGCTCGCGAACGCGGATGTGGTCCTCCACGTCAGCCTCCCCTCCGACGAGGAGGTCAAGCGGCTGGCCAAGGGCACCACCCTGGTGGGCCTGCTGCGGGCGACCTCCAACCTCCCCCTCCTCGAGCGCCTGGCCAAGCGAGGGGTCGATGTCCACAGCCTGGAGCTGCTGCCCCGGATCAGCCGGGCCCAGGAGATGGACGTGCTCTCCTCGATGGCAAGCGCGGCGGGCTACCACGGGGTNNGTCCTGGTGGTGGGAGCCGGAGTGGCCGGCCTGCAGGCGATCGCCACCGCCCGCCGCCTGGGTGCGGTGGTCGAGGCCTTCGACGTCCGCCCCGTCGTGCGCGAGCAGGTGGAGAGCCTCGGCGCCCGCTTTGTCGAGATCGGTGTGGAGGCGGCGGAGACCGGCACCGGCTACGCCGCCCAGCTGAGCGGTGAAGCCGAGGAGCGGGAGCGAGAGATCCTGAGCCGCCACGTCGCCGACTCCGACTGTGTGATCACCACCGCCCTGATCGCGGGTCGCGATGCCCCCCGGCTGATCAGCGCCGAGATGGTGGCGGCGATGCGGCCCGGCTCTGTGATCGTGGACCTCGCCGCCGAGGGCGGCGGCAACTGCGAGCTGACCAAGCCGGGCGAGGAGGTGGAGGTCTCGGGGGTGAGGATCTGCGGCCAGACCGACCTCGCCAGCCGGATGGCCACCGACACCAGCCAGCTCTACGCCGGCAACATCTCGAAGTTCCTCCGGCACCTCGTGCGCGCCGGAGAGGTGCGGCACGACCTCGACGACGAGATCCTCGGCGCGACCTGCGTCGTGGCGGACGGGGCGCTGCGGGGCGCCGCCGCGCCGGCGCCGAAACCGGCGGTCACCTCCGCCGCTGCGGAGTAGTAGATGACCAACGTCAACGTCGTCGTTATCGGCCTGTTCGTCTTTGTGCTGGCCGTTTTCCTGGGGCTGGAGCTGATCACCAAGGTGCCATCGCTGCTCCACACCCCGCTCATGTCGGGCACCAACTTCATCCACGGCATCGTCCTGGTCGGGGCTCTGACCATCGCGGCGACCGTCCACGACACCATCGGGGGAGTGATCGCCGTGGCCGCGGTCTTCCTCGGCACCCTCAACGTCGTCGGAGGCTGGGTGGTCACCGACCGGATGCTCGGCATGTTCCGGGGGAAGGCCGCCCCGGCCCCCACCGCGGCCCTCGCCCCAAAGCCCGAGGCGAGACCCGCGGCTCAGCCCACGCCGCCACCGCCCGGAGAGCAGCGATGACGATAGCGATCCCGAACTGGGCCACCCTCGGCTACCTCGTCGCCATCGTCCTCTTCATCCTCGGCATCAAGCAGCTCACCTCGGCCAAGACCGCGTTGCGCGGCAACCGGGTCGCCGGAATGGGGATGCTGGTCGCCATCGGGGTGACCCTCGGGATGCTCCACAGCGGCTGGCAGTACGTGGTCCCCGCGGCCGTCCTGGGCACCCTGGTCGGCATCGTCGTCGCCCGGCGGGTGGCGATGACCGCCATGCCCCAGCTGGTCGCCCTCTTCAACGGGATGGGGGCCGGTGCCGCCGCCCTGATCGCCCTCGGCGACTTCCACCGGGTCACCTCCTCCGGCCATCCGTCGCTCGACACCATCGGGGCGGTGACCATCCTGCTCAGCTGCCTGATCGGTGGGATCAGCTTCAGCGGCAGCCTGATCGCCTTCGCCAAGCTCCAGGAGTGGATGCGGGGCACGCCGATCACCTGGCCTCTCCAGCACGAGATCAACGGGGTGCTGCTGGGCGCCCTGGTCGGCATCGGGCTGGCGATCACCCTGCTGCACGGGGGAGCGGTGCTGATCATCGTCTTCGCCGTCGGCGCCCTCATCCTCGGGGTGCTGTCGGTCCTGCCGGTGGGCGGCGCCGACATGCCGGTGATCATCGCCCTGCTGAACTCCTTCACGGGGATCGCGGCAGCGGTCACCGGCTTCGTCCTCGGCAACGACGCCCTGATCGTGGCCGGGGCCCTGGTCGGGGCCTCCGGGTCGATCCTCACCATGCTGATGAGCAAGGCGATGAACCGCCCCATCACCAACGTCCTCTTCGGCGCCTTCGGCAAGCTGGCCGAGGACGGCGGGGAGGGGGCAGGCGCCCTCCACGGCAACATCCGTGAGACCAACGTCGAAGACCTGGCGGTGCTCCTCACCTACGCCCAGCAGGTGATCTTCGTGCCCGGTTACGGCCTTGCCGTGGCCCGTGCCCAGCACGAGGTCAAGGAGCTGGCGACCCAGCTCGAGCAGCGCGGGGTCCGGGTCCTCTATGCCATCCACCCGGTCGCCGGCCGGATGCCGGGGCACATGAACGTCCTGCTCGCCGAGGCCGACGTCCCCTACTCCCAGCTCAAGGAGATGGACGACGTGAACCCCGAGTTCCCCCGCACCGACGTTGCCCTGGTGATCGGGGCCAACGACGTGGTCAACCCGGCGGCCCACAACACGCCCGGGAGCCCCATCTACGGCATGCCCATCCTCAACGCCGACCAGGCCAAGACGGTGGTGGTGCTCAAGCGGAGCATGCGCCCCGGCTTCGCGGGCATCGAGAACGAGCTCTTCTACCGAGACAACACCATGATGCTGTTCGGGGACGCCAAGGACTCGCTGGCCAAGCTGACCGCCGAGGTCAAGCTGCAGGCAGCTCCGTAAACGTCCGGCACCTGAGCCGATGGACCGCGGCGTCTGCGTGATCACCGGCGGTGGCCGTGGAATCGGCGCCGCCACGGCCCGCCGGGTGGCCCGAGCGGGGTGGCAGGTCTGTCTCTCCTGGCACGCGGACCGGGCCGCGGCCGAGGCGGTCGCCCGGGAGGTCGGGGGGCGCGCGGTGCGGGCTGATGTCGGCGCCGAGCCGGACGTGGTGGCGCTGTTCGCCGCCGCGGACGAGATGGGGCGACTCACCGCCACCGTCGCCAATGCCGGCATCGTCGAACGCCGCGCCCGCCTCGACGAGATGGGCGCCGAACGGATGCGGCGCCTGCTGGAGATCAACGTGCTCGGGGTCATGCTCACGGCCCGCGAGGCGGTGCGCCGGATGTCAACGCGCCACGGGGGCAGCGGGGGGGCGATCGTGACCGTCTCCTCCGCCGCCAGCCGTCTGGGCTCGCCGGGGGAGTACGTCGACTACGCGGCGAGCAAGGGGGCGGTCGACACCTTCACCCTCGGTCTCGCTCGCGAGGTCGCCACCGAAGGGATCCGGGTCAACGCCGTCCGTCCCGGCCTCATCGACACCGAGATCCACGCGAGCGGCGGCCAGCCGGACCGGGCCACCCGCCTCGCCTCGACGATCCCGATGCAGCGGGCCGGCCGCCCCGAGGAGGTGGCCGCGGCGATCACCTGGCTCCTCGGCGACGAGTCCCCTTACACCACCGGGGCCATCCTGGACGTCAGCGGCGGGCGCTGAGCGCGGACGCGCTCACCAGGGCCGGGTCGCGACCGTGCTCACCAGCGCCAGACCGCTGCGGCGCCGCCCCCGAGGATGAGCCCCAACTCGTTCTCGTCGAGCCCGGCCTCGTCCAGATCACGACGGTAGCGGGCCAGCCCGAGCAGGGGGAAGTCGGTGCCGAGCAGAAGCCGTTCCGCGCCCACCAGGGTGGCCACCGCGCGGAGGGCGCTGGGACGGTAGAGGTAGGGCAGAGCCGCAGTGTCGAACCAAACCTTGGTGCACAGCTGCCTGACCTCGGGCATGTGGGCGTAGAGGGGCAGACCGCCGCCGAGGTGGGCGGCGACCACCCGGAGCCCGCCGGCGCGTTCGAGGAAGCGGACCAATCGGTCCGGAGTCGCCGTCCCCTTTCCCGGGTAGGCGTGCCCGACCGGCTCGCTGCAGTGGATCGTCCAGGGGAGGTCGAGCTCGGTGGAGACGGCCGCCAGCCGTGCCAGCTCGTCCCCGTCGAGAGCAAATCCCTGGGCGTCGGCGTTGAGCTCCCCGATCCCCCGAAGCCCGAGCCGGGCGCAACGGCGCAGCTCCTCGGCGGCACCCGGGTCGGCGGGCTGGATGATGCCGCAGCCGGCAACCCGACCGGGGTGGCGGCGCTGCAGAGCGGCCACCCAGTCGTTGGCCTCGGCGCAGAGCCGGGGGTCGGCGAAGGGCCAGGTGAAGACCACGGCACGATCGATCCGCTCCTCGTCGAGGTGACGGAGCAGGTCGTCCTCGCCAGCCAGTCTCCGCTCCCCCACGTGACAGGCGGCGAACCAGGGATCCGCGGCGGCGACCGCGACCGGGTCGCGCCGCACCCGGTCGGGCATGACGTGGACGTGGGCGTCGACAACCACGGACTGCACGAGGTGGGCGCTCACGACCGGGGGGCGCTCATGAGACCCCGCGCACGTCGTAGACGGTGATGCCCGGCGCCGACGCGGTGACCGGGAGCCCCTGCGCCGTCCACCACCCGATCCCCGCCTTGGTGAAGGTCTGATTCACCTCGACGTAGCTGATGTCGTAGCGGTGGAGGATCTGGAGGATCGGCTGGCACTGCCCGAGGGAGGTGGCGCCACACCCTGAGGTGGCGATCGCGACGTCGGCCTGGCGCTGCCCGTAGTCCAACCCGTAGCTCCACAGCCAGGGGTAGTAGCCCATCACCACCGGCCGCCCGGTGAGCAGCGGGATCGGGTCGAAGAAATCGCTGGTGCTCCCCGAGACGAGAAATACGGCGTGGGGAGACGTCTTGGCGTCGAGGGCAGCGACCAGCGCCATGTCGTCGGAGGCCACGACCACGTACGGGCCGGTCACCGATGCGGACGGCGCCTCGTAGGGCAGGATCCGCAGCAGGGCCAGGGTGCCGGTCGCCAGCACGCTCCCGGCGAGAAGGACGGCCAGGATGCGCCGCCACCACCCCACCCAGAGCCAGACCGTGATCGCCGACACCGCCAGGGCGACCCCCAGGTACCAGTAGACGAGCAGCTTGGTGTTGTCCCAGTCCCAGCTCTGGAAGATGACGACGTTGCAGAGGACGAAGATCGGGATGCAGGCGAGGAGGAGGCGCAGCAGGCCGGGGGGAAGGACCCCGAGTACGCGTCCGGCCACCCCGCGAACCTTCCCTCTCCCGAACCTCCGGGCGAGGGCCAGGAACACCACGGCCACGCAGAGCGGTACCGCCACCCCGAGGTTGACCCACCAGAACCCCCACCAGGTGCTGCTGAGGGGGAGGCGCAGGGTGTCCGCGATCCGGCCCCCGACCGCGGCGAGGGTGACCGAGTGGCCGAGGGTGGCGCTGAAAGCTCCCGACATCCAGCCCGGCTCAAACCACGGGTACTTGTTGCCGAGAGCGACGGATCCGTGGGGCGCGAGCATGAGCTGGATCACCCGGGGGGCCGCGACCAGCGCCGCCACCCCGGCGAAGAGCAGCCAGGCACGTCGCCATCGGATCGCCGCCAGACCGATGGCGATGACGGCGATGGCGAAGAGGCTCTGGACGTGGATGATCGGGAGGAGCCCGACCAGGAGCCCGGCCACGCCGACGTCGAAGAGCCGCGCTCGGGCCCGCTCGAAGACGGCGAGGAGGAGCACCAGGGACGCCACCACGACGTCGAAGCCCTCCATGAGGGTGCGCTGGGGCAGCCACCAGGCGAAGAGCGGCGTGTACCACGCCTGGTCGGTGAAGACCGGCGTCTCCGACTCGGGCTCCGAGGTCATGCCGTCGAAGCTGGTGGGCTGGTCGGCGACCAGCCCGGGAAGGGCGTGGAGGGTACCGGCGGTGATGCCGATGCCGGCGGCGGGATTCGTGATGACGTAGCCGGCACTGCACTGCCCGGACGTGTAGTGCGCGTCGGTGCAGGCGTCGTGGAGCGCGCCCACGAAGCCGAGACCCCCACCCAGGAAGCAGATCAGGACCGTGAGCACTCCCACCGACATGCGCGCCCCGAGCCGCTCGGCGAGGCTCACCACCAGGAGCACCAGCACCACCGCGAGGATCACCTGGGGCAGCCAGAGCGACGGACCGTCGCCGAGACCGAGGCGCATCAGCATCCCCGAGGTGAAGTCGGGGAGGAAGGGGTAGTAGAGCGGGGTGCCGCTCATGATCGGGTTCTGGGGCGGGAAGTTCTGGCCCGTGGCGAAGCTGGACGCCGTGATCAGGTGCTGCGCCCAGTCGGGCATCCAGTACCCGACGACCAGATCGCCGGCGGTGTCCTGGGACATGGTCCGGGAGAGGAGGAGGGTGAATGCGACCAGCGCGACCACGGCGATGACCGCCAGGGCCAGGGTGCCGCGGGACCGGCCTCGGGCATCCTCCAGGGAGGCCTGCCAGGTGGCGACCACGCTGACCCGGATCCGCCAGGCCAGCAGCAGCGATCCCCCTCCCACGATGACCGGTGCCAGCAGGATCGATGCCGGACCGAGGCCGAGACCCAGGCTGAGAAGAAAGCAGACCGTGGCATCGAGCGCGAAGGCGACGATGGTCGCGATGGCGATCCGCTCGCCGAGGCGGAGCGGGGTGACCACCAGGCCGAGCACGGCGAAGCCGGAGGCGGCACCGAGGACGGCGAGCAGGAGGAGGAGCGCGGTGCTCCCCGGCCCCGTCACCTGGTGACCCCGAGCGGCGGCCGGAGCGCAGGGCTCCCCGCACCGGTCATGGCCCTACCAGGCGTCCACCCAAAGGCGCATCTGCATGTCCGGAGTGGTCAGCGGAATGGCGGTCCAGACCGGGTAGAAGAAGATGAAGGCGGCGACCACCGCCGCCACTCCCGCGTAGGCGAGCGGGGCCAGCGACCACCACCTGCCGGCAGCGAAGAAGCGCACGTGGCGCAGCGCGGCGAGAGCGTAGGCGAGGCCCAGGGCGAGGAAGATGAGCATCCCCAGAGCGTGATAAAAGAAGAGGACGCGCGCCTTGTTGCCCGGCACCCACATCATCCACGAGGCGATGTAGCCGAGGACGATGAAGGCGGGCACGAAGCGGCGTGAGACGACCGCGAAGACGCCCGCACACGCGCAGAAGACCCCGAGACCCAGGAAGCCAAGGTAGAAGAGCGGCCCCACCGGGCCGATGGGCCCGGGCTGCGTGCCGGTGATGAGGTCGATGCCCGGCTCGGCGGCGTGGAAGGTGAGGATCATGGTGACGAGCGACACCACCATGAGCGCGCCGACACAGACCCGGAACCACTTCGCGCCCGCCATCATCCGCCACACGCAGAAGAGCAGGCCGAGGATGCCGAGCCACCACACCGCCGGGTTGCCCATGTTGGTGATGACACCCGTGCCCGTGACGCTGGGCGCGTCGAGCAGCGGAGCGCTCTGGTAGTACATCAGCACCGGGTGCTCCATGACCGGCCACGTGTACCAGCGGGATGCGTAGGGATGTCCGTGGCACTCGAGCTCCTGGTAGCGGAGGCTCGCCTCGTTGATGGCGATGATGTTGGAGATCGCCTCCACCGGGTTGGGGACGGTGACGCCATCCACCTTCGACACCGGGACCTGCAGGATCTTGACGTTGTTCGGATACGGCGCCGTGGTGAGGCCTGAGACGTTGGGATTGCAGGACACGAACTGGTAGACGTCGTCGTGACCGATGGTCAGATAGCGCGACCAGCTGGCGCAGAAGATCACCAGCACCAGGGCGATACCGGCGGCGTAGTGGAGCCACGCCCTCCTACCCGCCGCCTCCCTCCAGAGCACCGTCTCGTGGCGGCGCGGCCCGGCCAGCCGCCGGAGAGCGGGGACGATCCCGGCTGCGTAGGGAGCCAGCCAGCGGAGGAACACCAGTCCGGCGATCACCAGCAGCGGAGCGACAGCGGTCAGCTTGGCGGCGAATGCCAGCCCCAGGCCGGCGGCCAGGAGGTAGAGGGTGACCCGCCACTGGCGGCGCGTCCTCGCCTGCCAGTGGAGCAGGAATAGGTACCAGGCCAGCGCCGTGAAGAAGATCGCCGGAATGTCAAGGAGGCCCAGCCGGGACTCCACGAAGGCCAGCCCGTCGACGCAGACCAGCAGCGACGCGACGATGGCGAAGAAGCGGTCGCGGCGCAGCCGCAGCGCGATCAGGTACATCAGGCCGCAGAGCAGGCTGCCGGTCAGCACCGCGGTCATCCGCCAGCCCCAGGTGTTGAAGCCGAGGATCGCGATCGACGGGGTCATCAGCAGCTTGACCAGGGGGGGTTCGGGGTCGAAATAGCTGATCGCCGGAGAATGGAGGTCGTTGGCGGCGTCGGTCGGGAAGTACACCTCGTCGAAGACCTGGCCGCACGCCTTGATGGTCTTCTTGCCGACAGGCACCTCCTCGCAGGCGCTGGAGGCACTGTTGTAGGCCTTGCCGGCGCCGAGGATCTGGATGGCCGGCACCGACGTGGCGTTGCCGCCCAGGAAGTTGGGCAGTATCGGACTGCCCCAGCGGAGCAGGAAGGCGAGCAGGGTCAGTCCAATGACCAGGGCGACGTCGACGCGGGTGAGGTCGAGAAAACCGCGCAGCCCGGCCCTGACCAGAGGACGATCGTCGGTCGCTCTGAGGGCGGGCGCGTCAGGCACCGGGGCCCCCGCCGGCTCCTCGGCGGACGGCGCCGGCGACGTGCTGCCGGTGGTTGCGTCGGGGGGCGTCCCGGGCGGGGGCTCCTCGGTCATCGGCGCCGGTTCCTCCGCCGCGAGCGGTTCGGGTTGGGGTGGGTCTCAGAGGCCTCGGCGCGCCGCTGCGGAGGGAGCGCCGCCTCGATCTGGCCCTGGAGCACGGCGGCTCCGGCAAGCGGGATCACCAGCTCCTCGTCGAAGACGCAACGACGGGTGAGCATGCGGCGGAGGCGGGCGGTGTCAGGGTTGCGGAGCTGGAGGACGAGGGCGTCGACACCGGCCAGGCCCTTGGGCGTCCGGGCCCGTCCGTGGACGGCCGGGGCGAGCTTCGCGATCCGGGCTCGCCGGACCTCGACCAGGTCGATGCGCACGGTCACCGTCAGGTACCGGAAGACGAGCTGCCCGCGGTCGAACCGCGCGTAGCTGTAGCGCTGCCGCATCCAGAGCGAGATGGCGAGCCCGAGGGTCAGCGCGGAGGAGATGAGCCAGACCTGCCCCACCCCCTCTTCCTTTCGGGACTCGAAGATGGCGGCCAGCACCACGCAGAGCACACCGACGATCGTCAGTGAGTACCCATACCGGCGCCAGCGGTCACGGTCGTAGAGGTTGTTGAAGCGCTGATGCATCGAATTCGGCGCCGAGCATAACCGGGCGGGGCCTCTCGTCACCAGAGCCGATCGGGAGGGGGGCTCGCCGTGCCCCACACTGCAGACCGCTTGGGGGCCCCTTCCCTTCTCACCCCGCCAATGGATCACCCCGCCCCGGCGGAACGCCCGCTGTTACGGGGCGGTGGCCACCATCCGGTCGAGGGCCCGGCGCGCCTGCGACGCCACCGGCTCGGGCACGCTCACCCGGGGCTCCATCCGCTCCAGGCAGGCCGCGACCTTCTCCAGAGTGATCTTCTTCATGTAGGGGCAGACCGCGTCCTCGGACGCCGGCAGGAAGCGCTTGCCCGGAGCCAGCAGATTCATCCTGTGAAGGATGCCCACCTCGGTCGCCACGATGAAGGTGGTGGCCGGCGACTCCACCGCCCTGCGGACCATCCCCTCGGTCGAGGCGACCACACAGCTGGATCCCTCGTAGTCGCCCTGGCCGAGGCGGTAGAGGGTGGCGGAGGTGCAGCCGCACTCGGGATGCACGAGCAGCTCGGCGCCGGGGTGACGGCGGCGGGTGGCCTCCAGGGCGTCGGGATCGATGCCGGCGTGGACGTGGCACTCGCCCATCCAGACCTGCATCCGCCGCCCGGTCACCCGCTCCACGTGAGCACCCAGGAACATGTCGGGGCAGAAGAGGATCTCTTTGTCCTCGGGGATGGCTCGGACCACCGCCTCGGCGTTGGACGAGGTGCAGCAGTAGTCGGATTCGGCCTTGACCTCGGCCGAGGTGTTCACGTAGGAGACCACCACCGCGCCCGGATGCTGGGCCTTCCAGGCGCGCAGCTGGTCAGCGGTGATGGTGTCGGCCAGCGAGCACCCCGCCTCCAGGTCGGGCAGGAGGACCGTCTTCTCGGGGGAGAGGATCGCGGCCGTCTCGGCCATGAAGTGGACCCCGCAGAACACGATCACGTCGGCGTCGGTCTGGGCGGCCTGGCGCGAGAGGGCGAGCGAATCACCGACGAAGTCGGCGATGTCCTGCACCTCGGGGAGCTGGTAGCTGTGAGCGAGGATGACCGCGTTGCGCTCCTGGCGCAGGCGCTCGATGGTCTGGACCAGCTCGCTGGCGGTGGCGCGGATGTCGGCGACGGCGAGGGCCAAGGTGGGCCTCCAATGAACTCCTGAGGAGCACCGGGATGGCTCATGGCCGGTCTCACGGAGTTTAGGTCAGAATGACCTTATTAGTATAGCGCATCACCGCGACTCCGGCGAGGGACGGATGGCGGCGCCCCCTGGACAGCGGCCTGAAGGACCCTTCCGCACCCGGTCAGGCCTGCTGGACGGTGATGCGGCTGGCGCCGCCCTCCACGGAGAGTTCGTAGCGATCGACGGCCGCCTCGTAGCCCAGGCTGTCGCGCACTGTGCCGGCACCACTGGACGCCAACCGCTGGGCGTCGAGGGTGAGCCGAGAGAGCCCTCCGCTCACCCTCACCCGCACCGGCACGCCGGCGGGGCGACGGATGGTCACCCGGCTGGCGCCCCCCCGAATGCGCAGGGCCACCGTGCCCACGGGACGGGAGAGCTGGAAGTCCACCTTGCTGGCGCCCCCGGTCATGGTCATCTCGGAGACAGTGAGAGCGGAGAGCTCGAGGTCCATATCGGCAGCGCCCCCCCGGATGTCCAGCGCCCAGGGGATGGCCCCGTTGAGGGTGACCTGGCCGCGTCCCGCGCCGGCGTGCCAGAGCCCGGGGAAGGTGAGGTTGACCGTCCCACCGCCCACCCGGATCCGCGGGGCGCGCCGCTCGAAGCTCGCCCGGTAGAGGTCAGGCATCTCGCGATTGGAGTCGATCCGCATCCGGACGACGCTGGCGACGATCTCCAACCGACCGGAGGTCACGTCCCCAAGCGGCGCGGAGAGGCGGCCCTCGGACTCCCGGGCGGTGCCCGGATCGCGCAGGCGCATCTCCGTGGTGATCCGCCGGGTCAGCTCCGCGTTGCGCTCGGCGTGCTCCACGAGAAAGGCAAGCTGGGCATCGTCGTAGCCGGCGTAGAGGTCCTCGACCCCGGAGCCGACGGCGGCGTAGGCCGCCCGCACCCGTTCGATCCCCTCGGGGACCAGCCGGGCGACGACCCTCCGCCGGTCGGCCGGGTCGGCCTCCCGGCGCAGCGCGCCCGCGCGCTCCAGACGGTCGAGGACCCCCGTCACCGCGCCGGTGGTCAGGCCCATCAGCTCGGCCAACCGGCCGGCGGTCATCGGCCCCTCGATGTCGAGGAGGTTGACGCAGTGGAGGTCGGTGACCCCCATCCCGAGGCGGTCGGCGATGGTCTGGTTGTGGAGGACCGTCCAGGCCACCTGGCGGCGGACAGCGCCCACCAGGCGCCGGATGAGGGCGGCGTGAGCGGGGGTTGACTCCGCGTTGGGCATCTGCTTAGTATACGATTTACTTAGTAACTAAGATATCAGTCAGAGAGGTGCAACCTGGTGCGAAGTATGGCAGCCGAGGATCGAGCCCGATCGGACCGCGAAGGAGATCTCGCGTGAACGACGACGAGCGCAACCACGACGACGACCCCTTTGTGATCTTCCGGCGCTGGTACAGCTTCGGCTCGCCGGTCGGCCTGGCCATCCTTCTGGTCGCCCTCGGCGCCTTCCTCGCCCTTCTGGGCTGGGCGGTGGCGCTGCCCATCGGCGCCCTCCGATGAGCGCGGCCCCGCACCGGCGCTTCCAGCTCCCGGAGATGGAGGGACGGCAGGCTCGCTGGTACGCGCGCAACCGCGGCTCGGCCACCCAGATGGCGGAATACCGCAGGGAGGCGGCGCGCCTCACCGCGGGCCTTCCGCGTGGCGGCGCGGTGCTCGAGGTCGCCCCCGGCCCCGGCTACCACGCCATCGAGATGGCCCGGCCCGGGACGCTCCGGGTCACCGGGCTGGACATCAGCCGCACCATGGTCGAGATCGCCACGGAGAGCGCCCGCGCGGCGGGGGTGTCCGTCGACTTCCGCCAGGGCGACGTCACCGCCATGCCCTTCGAGAAGGACTCCTTCGACCTGATCGTCTGCCAGGCGGCGTTCAAGAACTTCAAGCAGCCGGTCAGCGCCCTCGACGAGATGCATCGCGTGCTCCGTCCGGGCGGGCTGGCGGTGATCCAGGACATGAACCGTGAGGCTCCCGACGCCGCGGTCGCGGCCGAGGTGCGGGGGATGAAGCTGAACCGCGTCAACGCCTTCATGACCCGGCTGATCCTGGCCAGATTCCTCCGCCGCCGCGCCTTCTCGCCGGCCCGCTTCCGGTCCCTGGTGCCGCTGAGCGCGTTCCCGGGCTGCGAGATCTCGGCCGAGGGGATGGCGCTGGAGGTCCGGCTCCGCAAGCCGGAGAAGGCGTGACCGGCAGCGCGGCCGCGGGGACGACCCGCCGGACGGCATCCGGGGGTGAGGCCGCGGTTCGCGTGACCGGCCTGCGCAAGTCATTCCCCGGCAAGGGGGGGCGCGTGGAAGCCCTCCGCGGCGTCGACCTCTCGGTGCCGGCCGGCCAGATCTACGGCTTCCTGGGCCCCAACGGGGCTGGGAAGACGACGGCGCTGCGCATCCTCACCACCCTGCTTCGGGCCGATGCGGGAGAGGTGGTGGTCGCCGGACTGGACGTCGGCAGCCATCCCGCGGCGGTGCGCCGGCGCATCGGATACGTCGGGCAGCGCGGCGGCGCCGACATCGAGGCGACCGGGCGGGAGAACCTGGTCCTGCAGGGCCGGCTGTACGGGATGGGACGGCACGAGACGGAGCGCCGCGCCGACGAGCTGATCGAGCGGCTCGACCTCGCCCCCTTCTGTGAGCGCATCGCCCGCACCTACTCGGGCGGTCAGCGGCGGCGGCTCGAGGTGGCGCTCGGCATCGTGCACCGCCCCGACGTGCTCTTCCTCGACGAGCCCACCCTGGGGCTCGACCCCCAGAACCGGGCCAACCTCTGGGACCAGCTCCGCCGCCTGCGCGACGCCGGCACGACCGTCCTCCTCACCACCCACTACCTGGACGAGGCGGACCGGCTCAGCGATCGGGTCGCCATCATCGACCACGGGCTGGTGGTCGCCGAGGGGACACCGGAGGAGCTCCGGGGGCGGTATCCGGCCGCGGTCACCATCACGCCGCGCCCGGGCTTCGCGGATCTCGCCGCGGTCGCCGCCCTGCTGGGGCGCGAGCCGCTCGTCCGTGAGGCCCGGATCGACGGCGAGACCATCCGGGTCGACCTTGACAGCGCCACCACGGGGATGGCGGCGATCTTTGCCCTGCTGCGAGCCCGAGGCGTCGAGGTCCAGGGAGTCTCGCTGCGAGAGCCCTCTCTCGACGACGTCTTTCTCCACGAGACGGGACGTTCACTGCGCGACGCCGGTGCCCCGCCGGCCATGGAGGCGATCGCATCATGACCTTCCTGCTGCAGACCGCTCTGCTCGCCCGACGGCGCATCCTGGAGACGCTCCGCCAGCCGATCTGGGTGTTCATGGGGATGAGCGTCCCCCTCATGTACCTGGCCCTCTTCGCGCCCCTGCTCAAGCCGCTGGCGGGCGGTCCGGGCTTTCCGGGCGGCAGCGTCCTGGATGTCTTCGTGCCCGGCATCCTGGCCCTGATGGCCTTCGGGTCCGGGATGGGCGCGGGCTGGATCGTGATCGGTGAGCTGGAGTCCGGCGTCATCGAACGGCTGCGGGTCACCCCGGCGAGCCGGCTGGCCCTGGTGCTCGGGACGGTCCTCCGCGACGTGCTGATGTTCGTCGTGCCGGCGGTTCTGGTGCTGGTCGTCGCCACGCCGTTCGGCTTCCACCCGCACTGGGCCGGGCTCGCCATCCTGCTCGGCCTGCTCGCCCTGCTCACGGCGGCGTGCTCAGCGGGGTCGGCCGCCCTCGGCATCACCCTCAAGCAGATCGGCAGCCTGGCCGCCGTGGTCACCGGGCTCCAACTCCCCCTCACCCTGCTCGCCGGCGTGCTCCTCCCCCTCTCCCTGGGGCCCGGCTGGCTGCAGGGATTGGCGCACGTCAATCCGATGTACTACGCCGTCGAGGCGGCCCGCGAACTGGCCTCCGGGACTCTGGCCTCGGCGGCCGTCGCCGAGGGCTTCGCAGTCATGGGGGCGGCGGCGCTGCTCGCGATCTGGTGGAGCACTCACGCATACCGGCGTGCCATGGCCTGAGCGCGGGTTACTCGGCCTTGCCGAAGGCCTGGATGTCGGCCTCCTCCTGCGCGGAGAGCTCGCGCGGCAGCTGCCCGCGGGACAGCTTCTCGCTCTGCACGTGGTGCTTGATCTGCTCCACCACCTCGGGATTGGCCAGCGTGGTGATGTCGCCGACGTCGGTGAAGTTGGAGATGCCGGCGATGACCCGGCGCATGATCTTTCCGGAGCGCGTCTTGGGCATGTCCGAGACGATCCATACGTTGGTGGGGCGCGCGATCTTGCCGATCTCCACCTCGATCGCCCTGACCACCTTCGCCTCCAGCTCGACTGACGGCGTGAAGCCGGGCTTGAGTGAGATGTACATCTCGACCGCCTTGCCCCGCATGGCGTCGATGACGGGCACCGCGGCCGCCTCGGCGACCTCATTGACGGTGATGGCCGCGGACTCCAGCTCCTTGGTCCCCAGCCGGTGGCCGGCGACGTTGATGACGTCATCGACACGTCCCAGGATGCGGAAGTACCCATCGGCCGCCTGGAGGGCGCCGTCGCCGGCGAAGTACGGCCAGTCGTGCCAGTCCTTGCTCTGCAGGTCGTTGCAGTACTTCCGGTAATAGACCTCGACGAAGCGCTCCGGCTGTCCCCAGATGGTCTGCATGATGCCGGGCCAGGGGTTGCGGATGCAGATGTTGCCGGCCCGGCCGCTGCCCGGCTCGACCACCGTCCTCTCCTCGTCGTAGATCACCGGATAGATGCCGAGCGCGGCCGGCCCGCAGCTTCCCGGCTTCATCCTCTGGAGACCGGGGAGAGTGGAGCCCAGGAAACCGCCGGTCTCGGTCTGCCACCAGGTGTCGACGATCACCGCCTCGCCCTTGCCCACCGACTGGTGGTACCAGCGCCACACCTCGGGCTCGATGGGCTCGCCGACTGTGGTCATGTGCTTGAAGCGGTAGTCGTACTTCGCCGGTTCCTCCGGGCCCAGCTTGCGCAGCATCCGGATCGAGGTCGGAGCGGTGTGGAAGATGGTGACCCCGAGGCGCTCGGCGATGCGCCAGGGCCGTCCGGGGTCGGGATAGGTGGGGACGCCCTCGTAGAGAACGCTGGTGGTACCCAGTGCCAGCGGCCCGTAGACGATGTACGAGTGCCCGGTGATCCAGCCGATGTCGGCCATGCACCAGTAGGTGTCGTCGGGGTGGATGTCCTGGTAGTACTTGGAGGTACCCGCAACGTAGGCGAGGTAGCCACCGGTGGAGTGTTGGGCACCCTTGGGACGGCCGGTGGTGCCGCTCGTGTACATGAGGAAGAGGGGGGCCTCCGCGGGCATCGAGGTCGGAGGCACCACCGCGCGCTGGTACTGACCGATGAGATCGTCGACGAAGACGTCGCGGCCCTCGACCATCGGGGTCTGCGACGCGTACTCGCCGGCATGGCGCCGGAAGACGAGCACCTTGTCGACCTCCTGGCCGAGCGACGCGGCCCGGGCCACGGCCTCGTCGGCCTTGGCCTTGTGGTCGACCAGGTCGCCGTTCCGATAGTAGCCGTCGATGGTGACCAGAAAACGGCTCTGGGAGTCGGCGATCCGCTCCCCGCAGGCGGCGCCACTGAAGCCACCGAAGACCTCGGAGTGGATGACCCCGAGGCGGGCGCACGCCAGCATCGCCACCGGGAGCTCGGGGACCATGGGCATGTGGAGGGTGATCCGGTCGCCGGCCCTGAGACCGCAGTAATCGCGGAGGAGGGCGGCGAACGCGTTGACCCGGCGGTGCAGCTCACGGTAGGTGATCGTCTGGGTGAGCTCGGCCTCGGGCTCGGGCACCCAGATCAGGGCCGCCTGATTGGCCCGCGTCTCGAGATGCCGATCCACGCAGTTGTAGCAGGCGTTGAGCCGGCCCCCGACAAACCATTTCCAGAAAGGCGGGTCACTGCTGTCCAGGGTGGTGTGCCAGTACCGGTCCCAGGTCAGGAGGTCGGCATACTCCCGAAAGCATTCCGGGAAGTTCTCCTCCCGGAAGCGTTCCAGGATCGCCGGATCGTGCGCGTTGGCCTGGCCGACAAACCGCGGCGGAGGCTGAATGTATTCCTCCTCCCGCCAGTGCACCGCGATCTGCGCTTCGGATACCTCGGGCTCTTCGGCAATGGCCACGAATCAACCTCCGCTCCGCGGTGGTCGGCGAGCGCCGCCGGGCGGGACCCGTCCAGAGTCCTCGATTAATCTTGGAACGGGGATCCCTCGTGGTCAACACGGTGCGCTCGAGGAGGACTGTCGAGCGCGCTCTCGCTCCACCCTCACGGCGCCACCCACGCCCACGGCGGCGCCATCGCCGGAGAATGGAGCCTCCCCGCCCCTCAGTGGTGGGCGATCGCCGCGGTGATGGACGACACGGCGCCCGACGGGTCGTCCACCCCGATCACCAGCTTGGCGTAGTGCTCGTCATGAAGCCGGATGGCGATCGCCCGATTCGGGTCGTGGACATCCCAGAACGCCCACTCGCCGTTCTCCAGGAAACGTCCCGCCGTGACCACGCCGGGCACGTTGCTGCCCACTTTCAGCCCGTGGTAGATCCCATGCGCCTCGGGCGGCGCGGCCTCCACGCCAGCGATGTGCTGCAGGGGCACCTCGAGCTGGCTCTTGAGAGCGAGGAACTTGTCCGCGCCCCGGATGTGGACGATGAGGTGGTCGGGGGTGATCTCGATGTCTGCCATGGGGCTGAGCATAGTCCCGCTGCGGCGCCCGGTCACGGCAGACGGCAGGTGGCGCCGGCGCGGCTCGCTGACGGCTCCGCGTGGGGGGCCTTGCACCGCTGATCCTCGGGCGGTGCGATAAGTTCCCTCCCACCTGTCCGCGCACCCAGCTGGAGGACGCCGATGACCCTACCGCCCACGACCGAGGACCACCTCCGGGAGGACCATTACCGGCGCTTCCTGAAACCGTACGAGCATCTCGCCCGGCCGTTCGGGGCAGACGGCTTCGGACGGCGGGCGGAGGGCTTTGCCCGCTTCTTCGGTACGCCCACGTTCCTCGTCGGTCAGACGGTCCTGGTGGCCTGCTGGATCGCCGTCAACGTCATGGCGGTGTTCCGTTGGGACCCGTATCCGTTCATCCTCCTGAACCTCATGTTCAGCCTGCAGGCCGCCTACGCGGCCCCGCTCATCCTGCTGGCCCAGACGCGCCAGGCCGATCGTGACAAGGCCCAGGCCGATGCCGACGCCCACCACCGCGAGACGGTCGCGGCGACGACGCTCAAGGGACAGCAGACGGCGCAGGAGAGCATCGAACTGCTCCGGCGCCTCATCGACGAGAACACCCGGCTCACCCAGCAGGTCGAGGGGCTCACCGAGCAGATCCACGGCAAGCTGGTCGCGGCACCGGGGTGACGGCCGGGGGCACCCCGTCCCGACCGGAAGCGTGCGAGCAGCGGCCGCTCTATCCTTCGCACCGATGGACCGACCGATAGCGGGCAGGCCCGACGACGGGCGCGACCCCATGACACGTCCGGCACCCCGGCTCTCGGTGGTCATCCCGACCCGCAATGAGGCGGAGAGCCTCGGGGCACTCTGGGCTCGACTCGAAACTTCCCTTTCCGGCATCGGTGCCGAGGTCTGCTTCGTCGATGACAGCGACGACGCGACGCCCTCCAGGCTGGCCGCTCTGCAGGCGGCGCACCCGGAGGTCCGCTGCCTGCTCCGGACGGGCGCAGAGCGAGCGGGAGGGCTGAGCACCGCCGTGGTCGCCGGTCTCCACATGGCACGAGGCGATCTCGTCTGCGTCATGGATGCGGACCTCCAACACCCCCCGGAGCTGATCCCCGAGATGCTCGCCGCCGCGGACGCCGGCGCGGACCTGGTGGTGGCCAGCCGGTACGTCTCGGGGGGGAACGCCGGCGGCCTGGCCGGGCTGGCCCGTCACCTGGTCAGCCGCGGCTCCGGCCTGGTCGCTCAGATCCTCTTCAAGGAAGCCCGCCAGAGCACCGACCCGCTTTCGGGGTATTTCCTCTGCCGGCGCCGCCTCATCGACGGCATCGAGTTCCGCCCGGTCGGTTTCAAGATCCTCCTCGAACTGCTGGTCTGCGTACCGGGACTGCGGGTCGTGGACGTGCCCCTGCGCTTCGAGGCTCGGGCCGCAGGGACCAGCAAGGCCAGCGCCCGCCAGGGCGTCCTCTTTCTTCACCACCTGGCCTCGCTCTTCTTCCGGGTCGACGGCTCGGCGCGGATCTGGAAGTTCGGCCTGGTCGGTGTCTCCGGTCTGGTCCTCTTCCTGCCCGCCCTCTGGGCCCTGGCCGGACCGGGCCACCTGCCTCCGCTGCTCGCCTTCCTGCCCGCCTTCGCCGTGAGCTTCGCCTGGAACACGGTCTGGAACCGGGCATGGACCTTCGCGGACCAGCGCCGGCGGCAACAGGTCGGCGGCGTCCACGGCTTCCTCCCCCGAGCGTTCCTCGCCACCCTCCTGGTGACGTACCCCGCCTTCGCGCTACTCTGTCTCACCAGCCTTCCGGTCATCGCTTCCGGCGCGCTGGCGGCCGGGGCGGGGATGGTCGCCAACGGCCTGGCCAACCGGCGGAGCACCCTCCTCGCACCGACGATCTGGGGCCAGGTCGCGGTCGACACCGCGGTGCGGCTGGGGCTCAACCGACTGGCCCGGGCGGTCTCGGCCGACCGCGCCATCGCCCTCCCTCCCGGCGCGGCGGTGACCAGCTCGACGGTTCCCTCCGAGCTGCTAGCGCGCGTGCGTCAGAGCCATCGGGGAGCGATCTGGACCGAGAGTGCCTCACACCGTCCTCAGCGCCGCCGGGGCATCGACCTCACCTCGCATCTCCTGCTCCCGGTGGTCGACGCGGAGCGCCTCACCGGCATCGTGGTCTGCGAGAGGCGCTCAACGCGGCCGTTCGACGCCTCCGACCTGGAGACCGGCCTGCACGCCGTCGGTGAGCTGGCCGACGCGCTCGCCCGTGCCGGCCTCGCGCTGCCCATCGCCCGCGACCCTCAGGCCCCCGAGACGGGCCGGGGTGAGCGGACGGGGGACGGTGCGACAGACACGCCGATGACCGGGTGATGTCTGCCCCGCGCGTGAAGATCGTCTCCGACGCCTCCCCCAACATCACCAGGGGTGCCCGCCAGCGTACAGAGAGATTGTGTGCGGTGGCGTACCATCAATTGCTCCGGCACCAGGAGCGCATTCCCTGAGCCTTTCGCGGAGGCCATTCAATGGCTACTCATCGCAGCAGCCGTTCGAGATCAGACGCGGGCCGGCTGGCTCGTTGGGTCGGGGCGGCGCTGGGTGTGGGAGCCGCCGCCATCGTGATGACCTTTGGTGGATTGGCTGTTCTGGCAGCAACCACGGTGA
>PLOF01000108.1 GCA_003142035.1 Candidatus Dormiibacterota bacterium | reverse complement strand
TCGATGCGAGGGGGCGGCACGCCCCCTGACAGGCACGGGGTCCCCACGTGGCCTGCCGCGTGGGGCATCGGCTATCGTCGGCGGGACGTGACCGCGCTCTACCGCAAGTACCGATCCGCCGTCCTCGCCGACCTCATCGGCCAGGACCACATCGTCCGTACCCTGAGCAACGAGCTGCGGGCCGGACACCTTGCGCACGCCTACCTCTTCGCGGGCATCCGGGGGACGGGAAAGACGTCGACGGCGCGGATCCTGGCCCGGGCGGTCAACTGCCTGGAACCGGTCGACGGCGAGCCGTGCAACAAATGCAGCGCCTGTATCGAGATCCTTGACGGGTCGGCCGTGGATGTCCTCGAGATCGACGCCGCCAGCAACCGGGGCATCGACGAGATGCGCGAGCTCCGGGAGCGGGTCCGCTACCTGCCCGCCCGGCTGCGGTCGAAGGTCTACATCATCGACGAAGCCCACATGCTGACCTCGGAGGCATGGAACGCCTTCCTCAAGACGCTCGAGGAGCCGCCCGCCCACGTCCTCTTCATCCTCTGCACGACCGAGCCCCACAAGGTGCCGGACACGGTGCGCTCTCGGGTTCAGCGCTTTGACTTCGGAAGGGTGCCCAGCGCTCGGATCGACGAGCACCTACGGGTGATCGCCGCCGCCGAGGCGGTCGAATTGGAACCCGCGGCGGCCCGGCTGATCGCTCGCGCCGCCCAGGGCAGCGTGCGCGACGGGCTCTCACTCCTGGATCAATGCTTCGCCACCGGCGACCGGCCGGTGACAGCGGACACCTGCCGCCGCGCGCTCGGACTGGCGCACCCGGAGGTGATTCGCCAGCTGCTCGACGGGCTGGCCGGGAGGGATGCCGCCGCGTCGCTCCGGGCCGCTGCCGCCGCCTTCGACGCAGGCGCGGATCCGCGCCAGCTCCTCCGGGAGTGCTCGCGCCTGGCGCGCGCCGCCGAGCTGGTCGCCGTCGGTTTCCCGGAGGGCGCCCACCTCGACGCGGACGAAGAGGAACTCTGCCGCCAGCTGGCCTCCCGGGAGCCGGATGGCTTCTGGCTGCGCGTGCTGGAGGAGATGGGCGCCGCCGAGCTCGAGCTGCGCCAGCCGGTCGATGCGCGCCTCCAGGTCGAGGCCTGCCTGCTCCGCCTCTGCCGTGGTGGCGCCGCGGGGCCGGAGGCAGAACGCCTCGCCGGGGTGGAGGAGAGGCTCGGTGCCATCGAGCGGCGCCTCGGCGCGGGTGGAGCGCTCCCGGACCCCGGATCCGCTCGGCCGGTGGCTCGCCGCAGCGACGTCGCACCGGCGGCTGCCCCCGCGCCCAGCGTCGCGAGGACTGTCCAGCCGCGACCCACCCAGGCCGCCGCCCCGTCGCAGCCCGCGGCCACGGTCGCTCCGGTCCCGAGGCAGCCGGCGGCCAAGGTCCCGGCGGTCCCGGCGCAGCCGGTGCCCACCGCCCCCGCGGCCGCCTCGAAGCCAGCCGCGACCGTCACGGCGGCCCCCGGGACGTCCGCTGACGTGCCCGCTATCACCGAGGCCGCCCCGGTGCCGGTGCCGAGCCCGGCAGAGGCCGGGGGGCGCGCCGGCGAGCTCGTCACCCTGGAGGCGTGGCTGGCAGCCTGGCCGGCACTCATCGAGGCCGTCAACCGGCGGGACAAGGTCTTCGCCGGTGTTCTGCGCGGATGCCGCCCGCTGGATGCGAGTGCCGGCCGGCTGGTGGTCGGGGCGCCGTACGACTTCCACCTCAAGCAGCTGGGCAACCTCGTCAAGAGGCCGATTCTGGACAGTGCGGTGGCCGAGGTCGCCGGGGGTCCTCGCGAGGTTGCCATCGAGTTCTGCGGCGAGCCGGCCGGCGGCCAGGCGGGCGCGGAAGACCAGGGCGCCAATCTCACCGACGCGGTGGTGGCCACCTTCGCCGGCAGCCGGATCACCTCGACGCGGCTGGTGGACCACGCCAACGATCCGGTCCCCGAGGCGTAGGGCCCGCCCGGCGCCACCCGTCGTAGACTGCGGCGGTTATCCACCTTCGGGGGACCGGCGTGAACAACCCCAACATGCTCAAACAGATCCAGCAGATGCAGACGCGGATGGCGCGGATGCAGGAGGAGCTGGGCGCCATGACCGTGACCGGGACCGCCGGCGGCGGGGCGGTCACGGTGGTTGCCACCGGCCATCAGCAGATCCAGAGCATCGCCATCCAGACCGAGGTCCTCGAGGAGGGTGCGGAGATGGTCAGCGACCTCGTGCTGGCCGCCGTCAACGCCGCCCTCGACCAGTCGCGCGATCTCGCGACCCAGCAGATGGGCCAGCTCACCGCCGGCCTCAACCTCCCCCCCGGTCTCCTCTGACCTAGTGTCCCTGATTCCTGCCCCGGTAGAGCGCCTGGCCGCCGAGCTGGGCCGGCTGCCCGGCATCGGCCCTAAGACGGCGCAGCGGCTCACCTTCTACCTTCTCCGCAGCGACCCCAACCAGGTCGCCCAGCTGGCTGCGGCGCTCGCCGACCTGAGGTCCGCGGTCCGGGCCTGCTCGCGCTGCTTCTTCATCGCTGACGCCGAGCTCTGCGCCATCTGCCGCAACCCCAGCCGCGACCCGTCCGCCATCTGCGTCGTCGAGGACGCCCTGGATGTCCTCGCGGTGGAGCGGAGCGGGGGCTTCCGGGGGCTCTACCACGTCCTGGGCGGAGCGCTCTCTCCCATCGAGGGGGTGGGGCCGGACCAGCTGCGGATTGCCGAGCTGGAGGCCCGGCTGCAGAGCGGCGAGGTCACCGAGGTGGTTCTTGCCACCGACCCGGACGTGGAGGGGGAGGCGACCGCCCACTACCTGGGGGACCGGCTCGCGGTCCCCGGATTGAGGCTCACGCGGCTCGCCCACGGCCTGCCCGCCGGGGCCGACCTTCAGTATGCGGACGAGCTCACCATCGCCCGGGCCCTGGCCGGACGCCGCAGCCTGGACGCCGATCGGGCCATCTGAGCCCGCGCGCCCCCGGATCAGGTATTATCCGCGAGCGCGGCGGCAAGAGTGCCGTCGGCTGGCGCCGGCCCTCACATTGACGGTGAGGTCCCCCGGCGGTATGATTCGTCAGTTACCCCGGACGGGGCGGGACCCGGCCGGATCGCCGCGTTACCTCTCCGAGCGGTTCGGCGCGCGGCTCGTTCCTTGACAATTGAAGAGTGGAGACGACTATCCGCGAAGGCCCTGGGGCCGGCGTTCTGCGCCGGATTCCCACGCAGGCCTCGTCAACGTTCGAATTTGACCCGCGCAAGCGGGAACAAGGAGACGTTTTTTCGGAGAGTTTGATCCTGGCTCAGGATTAACGCTGGCGGCGTGCATCAAACATGCAAGTCGAGCGCGGTGTGTGGGCTTCGGTTCACACATCTAGCGGCGAACGGGTGAGTAACACGTGAGCAACCTACCTTCGAGTTCGGGATAGCCCTGAGAAATCAGGATTAATACCGGATGTGGTCACTGTCGGGCATCCGACGGTGAGTAAAGGCGTAAGCCGCTCGAAGACGGGCTCGCGGCCTATTAGCTTGTTGGTGGGGTAACGGCCTACCAAGGCGGTGATGGGTAGCTGGTCTGAGAGGACGATCAGCCACACTGGGACTGAGATACGGCCCAGACTCCTACGGGAGGCAGCAGTTAGGAATCTTCCGCAATGGACGAAAGTCTGACGGAGCAACGCCGCGTGGGTGATGAAGAGCTTCGGCTTGTAAAGCCCTGTCGGAGGGGAAGAACACAATGACGGTACCCTCCAAGAAAGCCCCGGCTAACTACGTGCCAGCAGCCGCGGTAATACGTAGGGGGCGAGCGTTATCCGGATTTACTGGGCGTAAAGCGCGTCAAGGTGGTTGGCAAAGTTGGTGGTGAAATTTCAGGGCTCAACCCTGAAACTGCCTCCAATACTGGTCGACTAGAGTGCGAGAGAGGAAGGTGGAATTCCCGGTGTAGTAGTGAAATGCGTAGATATCGGGAGGAACACCAGTGGCGAAGGCGGCCTTCTGGCTCGCAACTGACACTGTAGCGCGAAAGCGTGGGGAGCGAACGGGATTAGATACCCCGGTAGTCCACGCCCTAAACGATGTGTACTAGGTGTTGGGCGTATTGACGCGCTCAGTGCCGTAGCTAACGCGATAAGTACACCGCCTGGGGAGTACGACCGCAAGGTTAAAACTCAAAGGAATTGACGGGGGCCCGCACAAGCAGCGGAGCATGTGGTTTAATTCGAGGCAACGCGAAGAACCTTACCCAGGTTTGACATGCACTCGTAAAGTGTGGAAACACACTCCCCGAAAGGCGGGTGCACAGGTGGTGCATGGCTGTCGTCAGCTCGTGCCGTGAGGTGTTGGGTTAAGTCCCGCAACGAGCGCAACCCCTGTGGTTAGTTATATTTCTCTAGCCAGACTGCTGGGAGAAACCCAGAGGAAGGTGGGGATGACGTCAAGTCATCATGCCCTTTATACCTGGGGCTACACACATGCTACAATGCCCCGTACAGTGGGCTGCAACACCGCGAGGTGAAGCCAATCCCTTAAAGCGGGGCTCAGTTCGGATTGCAGGCTGCAACTCGCCTGCATGAAGTCGGAGTTGCTAGTAACCGCAGGTCAGCACACTGCGGTGAATATGTTCCCGGGCCTTGTACACACCGCCCGTCACACCACCCGAGTCTGGTGCACCCGAAGTCGCTGGCCGAACCCGTAAGGGGCGGAGGTGCCGAAGGTGTGCCCGGTGAGGGGGGTGAAGTCGTAACAAGGTAGCCGTACCGGAAGGTGCGGCTGGATCACCTCCTTTTATGGAGTGACCTGGGTTTCGAGCTCCGGCTCGATCCCGGTCAGTCAACTCAGGTCGCGCAGCAACGCGCGTCGTGAAGCCGCCAAGAATGGTGAGGGGCAACCCTGACCAGGAGTAACGGTGCTAGCGATGTGCGGGCCGGGATGCTTGCATCTCGGGAAGGCCGGCCAGCGGGCAGTGGGAATCTGCTACATACGGCGAGCCGCCGAGGCTCGTCACCGAGGCACTGCGTCAGCCGACGCGTTTAGTCGCTCCACGCTTCAGGGGTCAAGGACGATCCGGCGCGATTGTGCGCGCCGGTACTGCGCCCCCCACGCCGCGCGAGGCATCGCACGCCCGACCGTTCTGGTCGAGATGCGGAGCTGAGCGGCGCGGGCCCCGGGGGCCTTTAGCTCAGGTGGTGAGAGCGCACGGCTGATAACCGTGAGGTCTGTGGTTCGAGTCCACAAAGGCCCACGCTCGGGGCCTGGGCCACCAGCCGGGGATGTAGCTCAGCTGGGAGAGCACCTGCTTTGCACGCAGGGGGTCGGGAGTTCGAGTCTCCCCATCTCCACGGACGAGCTGCGGTCCCCCCTCCACTCTTGACATTCCACTGCCGCTCACGGGCGGCGACCCCGTTCTTTCATATGTGAATAAAGTCTGCGAATGATCTTCGCTGCGGCCGTACTTCAGCGGTCGTGGCGAGACGGATCCTCTTCAATATGTCAGGTGAACACAACGCGCGCGATCCCGGCCCTCAGGGCCGAGGTCGGACCCTTCCTCTCATCCCGGCCCAGCCGGTGATGAGCGCTGAAAAGTGTGTATAGGAAGGTCAAGCTGATAAGGGCGCACGGTGGATGCCTTGGCACCAAGGGCCGATGAAGGACGTAGCGTTGCTGCGATAAGCCTCGGGTAGCTGCTAGCGAGCGTTAATCCGGGGATTTCCGAATGGGGCAACCCACCTGGAGTCATGTCCAGGTACTCCCGGCTGAATATATAGGCCGGGTAGAGGGCACGCGGAGAACTGAAACATCTAAGTATCCGCAGGAAAAGATAACATCCCCTGAGTAGTGGCGAGCGAAAAGGGGTGAGCCTAAACCGAGACGGCGTGATAGCCGGCAGGCGTTTCCGTCTCGGGGTCGCGGGACCCTCGCGTTCTGCTGCCGCAGAGCACTGGAGTTACCAAGTCGTCGCCTAGCTGAACAGTCTTGGAACAGCTGGCCGTAGAAGGTGAGAGCCCTGTACGCGAAAGGTGAACGACCTCCAGGAGGTGCTCCCAAGTACCACGGAACACGTGGAATTCTGTGGGAATCTGGGCGGACCATCGTCTAAGGCTAAATACCCTTGGTGACCGATAGTGAACTAGTACCGTGAGGGAAAGGTGAAAAGCACCCCGGAAGGGGAGTCAAAAGTCCCTGAAACCGTGCGCTTACAAGCCGTGAGAGGGCTATGCCCGTAAGGGAATGCCTGATTGCGTGCCTTTTGTAGAATGAGCCGACGAGTTACTTCAGTGTGGCGAGGTTAAGGGGTATACACCCGGAGCCGTAGCGAAAGCGAGTCTGAATAGGGCGTTGTCGCCGCAAGGCGATGGTAGTCGCATTGAGTAGACCCGAAACCGGGTGACCTATCCATGGTCAGGGTGAAGCGCGGGTAAAACCGCGTGGAAGCCCGAACCGACCCCAGTTGAAAATGCGGCGGATGAACTGTGGATAGCGGTGAAATGCCAATCGAACCCGGATATAGCTGGTTCTCCTCGAAATGCATTTAGGTGCAGCGTCGTCAATGGGTCTGTCGCAGGTAGAGCACTGAATGGGCTAGGGGCGATCACCTCGTTACCAAACCCAATCAAACTCCGAATGGCGGCAGATTATCTGGCGGCAGTGAGACGGTGGGGGCTAAGCTTCATCGTCGAAAGGGAAACAGCCCAGACCACCGGCTAAGGTCCCAAATCGCAAGCTAAGTGGAAAAGGATGTCACGATGTCCAGACAACCAGGATGTTGGCTTAGAAGCAGCCACCATTGAAAGAGTGCGTAATAGCTCACTGGTCGAATGTCATGGCGCCGACAATGATCGGGGCTCAAGCTTGCAACCGAAGCCGTGGATGACCTTCCTTCTGGGAGGGTCGTGGTAGAGGAGCGTTCTGTGTGCCGAGAAGCTCGACCGTAAGGACGGGTGGAGCGCACAGAAGTGAGAATGTCGGCACAAGTAGCGAGAAACGCGTGAGAAACGTGTTCGCCGTAAACCTAAGGTTTCCTGGGCAACGTTACTCGTCCCAGGGTCAGTCGGGACCTAAGCCGAGGCCGAAAGGCGTAGGCGATGGACAGTTGGTCAACATTCCAACACCGCCAAAGACACTTAAGGCGGCGGGGGACGGGGAAGGATAGGCCTTACGGAGCGATGGTTGACTCCGACGCAGCCAGGTAGGGGGTCGCCGATGAAAGTTGGCGGCAACTCCGAGACGGATGCCAAGGCACCTAGTGCTGATGGGGCCGATTCCATGCCTCCAAGAAAAGCCCGTACCGCTGGTCTAGGCGCCCGTACCGCAAACCGACACAGGTAGGTAGGAAGAGGATTCCAAGGCGATCGAGGGAAACGTGGCTAAGGAACTCGGCAAAATTTCCCCGTAACTTCGGGAGAAGGGGAGCCCTTGACGGTGACCGGCCTTGCGCCGTGAGCTGATGAGGGCCGCAGAGAAAAGGCCCATCCGACTGTTTACTAAAAACACAGGTCTCTGCTAAAGCGTAAGCTGATGTATAGGGGCTGACGCCTGCCCGGTGCCGGAAGGTTAAGTGGAGCGGTGCAAGCTGTGAAATGAAGCCCCGGTAAACGGCGGCCGTAACTATAACGGTCCTAAGGTGGAATCGCTGCCTTAGTAAAATCTGGCTATATGCTGGAATCTCCGAGTATCTCGCGCTACCGGTTCGCTGTGGCCGGTGACAATGCGACGAGTGCGGACAATCAGCAGGAAAGGCTCATCGCGTCGATGAGAATCCCCAGAGGCCATACGCCGGACGCCCGGATTCGATTCGGGTGAAGATATGGTCCCATCTGCATGGCGACATGCAGGGAGATGGATACGGAACTACTTCCACCTCCGCCTGGCCCGTGCCAGGTAAGACACGAGCGAAATTCCTTGTCGGGTAAGTTCCGACCCGCACGAATGGCGTAACGAGATGGGCGCTGTCTCGGCCACGTACTCGGCGAAACTGAAGTACCTGTGAAGATACAGGTTACCCGCAGCAGGACGGAAAGACCCCGTGGAGCTTTACTACAACCTGCCACTGAGATGGGGGCTAGCATATAGAGGATAGCTGGGAGACTGCGAAGCGTGATCGCTAGATTGCGTGGAGTCAACCTTGGAATACCAGCTTTGCTAGACTTTATTTCTAACCGGGACCGTTATCCGGTTTCGGGACCGTGGCAGGCGGGTAGTTTGACTGGGGCGGTCGCCTCCCAAAAGGTAACGGAGGCGCCCAAAGGTTCCCTCAGCCTGGATGGAAATCAGGCCTAGAGAGTGTAATGGCACAAGGGAGCTTGACTGTGAGGCCGACAAGCCGAGCAGGGACGAAAGTCGGGCATAGTGATCCGACGGCTCTGAATGGAAAGGCCGTCGCTCAACGGATAAAAGCTACCCCGGGGATAACAGGCTGATCTTGCCCAAGAGTTCACATCGACGGCAAGGTTTGGCACCTCGATGTCGGCTCGTCGCATCCTGGGGCTGGAGTAGGTCCCAAGGGTTGGGCTGTTCGCCCATTAAAGCGGTACGCGAGCTGGGTTTAGAACGTCGTGAGACAGTTCGGATCGTATCCGCTGTGGGCGCAGGAGATTTGAGGGGAGCTGACCTCAGTACGAGAGGACCGGGTTGGACGGACCGCTAGTGCACCGGTTGTTCTGCCAAGAGCACCGCCGGGTAGCCATGTCCGGAAGGGATAAGCGCTGAAAGCATCTAAGTGCGAAGCCCACCCCAAGATAAGATCTCCCACCGGAATAACCGGGTAAGACCCCAGCAAGACTAGCTGGTTGATAGGCCGCAGGTGTAAGGGGGGCAACCCCTTGAGCTGAGCGGTACTAATCGGTCGAGGGCTTGACCTTTCTATCTCACTCTTCAGCGTGGGTCGGCGGCCTAGAGGGTCGCCGGCGCGATAGTTGTTTGCCTGACATGATGGATCCGGAGCCCGCGCATGGCTCTCAGACGCAGACTTGATTCTTCTTTTGCAAGAAAGGAGATATTCGGTGACCATAGCGGTGGGGAGACACCTGTTCCCATCCCGAACACAGCAGTTAAGCCCACCAGCGCCGATGGTACTGCCCTGGCAACGGGGTGGGAGAGTAGGTCATTGCCGAATATCTCTTTCTTCTTTTAACCGACCCTTGCGGCCGGTGGTCGCGGCCCGGTACCGGGCCGGCCGACCTTGGTAGACTTCGGGCTGTTCCTCGCCGAGGTGGTGGAATAGGTAGACACGCCAGCTTGAGGGGCTGGTGAGCGCAAGCTTGTAAGGGTTCGAGTCCCTTCCTCGGCACCATTTCCCCGGACCCGCTCGCGTGACCGGTCCGGAGGCCTTCACGGCCGGAGGGCCATGACCACGCAGCCAGAGCCCATACCGGCGGACCCCATCGTGGGGCTCACCCGGGAGCTGCTCGCCGCGCTGGGCGAGGACCCGGCCCGCGAGGCGTTGCTGCGCACCCCGACGCGGGTGGCGCAGAGCCTCCGCTTCCTCACCCAGGGGTATGGCGTCGAGGTTAAGGACGTCATCCGCGACGCCGTCTACGCCGAGCCCTACGAGGAGATGGTGCTGGTGCGCGACGTCGAGGTCTACAGCCTCTGCGAGCACCACATGCTTCCCTTCTATGGTCGGGCCCACATCGCCTACATGCCGCGCGGCCGCATCGTCGGCCTGAGCAAGCTGCCGCGGGTGGTCGATGTCTTCGCGCGCCGCCTGCAGGTGCAGGAGCGGCTCACCACCCAGATCGCCGAGGCCCTGGACGAGGCGCTCCACCCCTATGGCGTCGCGGTGGTGATCGAGGCCTTTCACCTCTGCATGATGATGAGGGGCGTCCAGAAGCAGAACAGCCAGACCGTGACCTCGGCGCTCACGGGGGTCTTCCGGACCGACCCCAAGACCCGCTCCGAGTTCCTCGAGCTGATCGGCCGCCGCCCGAGCTGATCAGGGCCGGCGCGGCCGGGCGCGTGGGACTGGGAAGGAGGGGGTCAGGCCTGCGGCGCAGCGACCAGGAAGTCCTGCGTGATCCACCCCTGTCCCTGGAGGTGCCACCAGATCGTGCCCGACGGCTGCCCGCTGATCGGATCGGTCTCGGCGGTGTAGGTCGGCCCCTGGTCGACGGCGTACTGCGTCCCCGAGCCGGCCTGGGTCCAGGTCAGGCACCCGCTGACCGAGGACGAGTGGCTGGGGCTCGAATGGACGTTGGCGCAGCCCGAGCCCGGGCCGAAGATGTAATCGGAGGAGCCCACGGACGGGTTGTATCCGGTGTTCTGGGTGCAGGCGACGTCGAGTGGGTGCCAGCCTGCGGAGTCCTCATAGACGTACGAGAAGCAGGCGGCGCCACCGCCGGTCCCGAAGTGGTCGAAGTGCTGGAAGGCAGCAGTATTCGCACTGCCCAGGATGGGGCCGGTGCTGCTGGTCAGGCAGCCCTGCTGGGGCGTCGGGGTGCAGCTCTCGGTCACGGTCAGCCCCGTCTCCTCGGCCACGGCGCCGAAGGTGGCGTCCAGAACGCTGCCGAAGGCCTGGGGAGCGGTCGCCTGGGTGATCGCCCCCAGCTCGACGACGCCCTTGCAGGGAGCCATTGTCGCCGAGCTGTCGACCACCCCGATGACGCTGCCGCTCCCCGGCACCGAGAGGCTGACCTCGCCGGCTGAAGGCGCTGCTCCCGAGCACTGGCCGGGCTGGACGTCACCGGTGCGCCAGCTGATGGTGAGGGTGGCCTCGCCGGGCTGGGGCCACCAGGCGTCGAGGGCTACTCGATCGGGCACCAACCAGGCGCTTCCGGTCGGTGGCGTGCTCTCGAGGCTCGTGGTCAGCGAGTGGCCGCTCGAGTCGAGGAGCTGGGCCTGGAGGGAGCCGCTCAGCAGGCAGGCCGTGCTGGAGTGATTGGCCAGGAGGGCGGTCATCCCCTGCTGTCCACCCGATGCGGAGTTCTCCGCGCCGAGCGCCAGGGTGAGGTCGGCGCCGGTGCAGGCAGTCGTCGCCGCCGCCGTGGGAGTGGATGTCGAGGGGGCGGTGGGGGTGGCCGGCTTGGCGGTGCTGGAAGGGGATGTGGACGTCGTCGAGCTCCCGCCGCAGGCGCTCAGAAGGGCGGCCGGGACCAGGAGCAGGGCCCATACGTGGCGGCGCCGTCGGGTTGTCGGGGAGAGGATCAGCATGGCCCGATATCCTGACCGGACGGTCAGGGGTTCGTCAATGAGTCGGCGGACGCCCGGATCGCTCGCGCTCGGATGGCCCCTAAGATGACCTCGATGACGACCCCGATCGAAGTTCGCCCTGGCCCCGATGCCGGGCATCGCCGTAAACCTGCACCGGCGCTCAGCGCGCTCGGCGACGACGCGCTGTCCGACCTCGTCGGCGCCCTGGGCGAGCCCCCGTGGAGGGCGCGGCAGCTCCGCCAGGCGGCGTGGCAGCCCTTCGTGGCCTCCCTCGACGACATCCGGCAGCTCCCGGGCCCCCTCCGCGAGGGCCTGGTGACTCGACTGCGCTTCATCACCGCGACGGTCGCCTCCGAGCGGCTCGCGGACCGTGGCACCACCATCAAGCTGCTCTGCGCGCTGGGCGACTCGCAGACCGTCGAGACGGTTGCCATGGAGAGCCCTCCCCGGGGGGCGAGCTCGCGCCGAGCGACCGTCTGCGTGAGCACCCAGGTTGGCTGCGCGATCGGCTGCCCCTTCTGCGCCACCGGCAGAATGGGTTTGCGGCGCAGCTGCACGCCGGCCGAGGTGGTCGACCAGGTGCGCCTGGCAGGGCAGGCGCTGCACCGCCACGGGCTGGGCCCGGTCACCCACGTGGTCTACATGGGCATGGGGGAGCCGCTCGCCGCCTACGACACCACCGTGGCGTCGCTGAGAGCCCTGGCGGAGCATGCCGGGATCAGCCCGCGCCGTATGACCGTCTCGACCAGCGGGGTGGTCCCCGGGATCCGGAGGCTGGCCGGGGAGGGTCTGCCGGTCACCCTGGCGATTTCGCTGCACGCCGCCACCGACGAGCTGCGCGACCGGCTGGTGCCGGTCAACCGGGCCCATCCGCTGGATGCCCTGGTCGCCGCTGCCGGCGCCTACGGACGGGTTACCGGCCGCCGGCTCAGCCTGGAGTGGTGCCTGATCGGAGGGGTCAATGACGGCCTCGACCAGGCCACTGGGCTGGTGCGGATCGCCCGGCGCCTCCGCGCCCACGTCAACGTGATCCCGATGAACCGCATCGAGGGGAGCCCCTGGGGGCCTCCGCCGGCCGACGTGAGCCGGGCCTTCCTGCGCCACCTCTCCGAGGCGGGGCTGACCGTCACGGTGCGGGACACCCGGGGAGGCGAGGCGGATGCGGCCTGCGGCCAGCTGCGCGCCTCGCTGGAGCCGCGTCGCCAGCTGCGCCCTGATGGGACGCTGGGTCCGCAGCGCTCAGGACGGCAGCGGAGCTGACGCCGAGCTGGGCGCGCTGGGTGCGACCAACGAGCGGCGGCCCCCAGCGCGTTCAGATCAAGGAAGCGGGCAGCNNCAGCATGGAGCTGACGCAGATATGGGCGCCCTCGGCGCCGCCGCTACCGGGGCTGCTTGGCGGCGGTACGGATGCAGCGGGTGCAGAGGGTCGTCTTGACCCACGCTTTGCCGGTCAGCACCCGGGTCGACTGCAGGTTGGGCATGAAGCGGCGGCGGGTGTGGACCTTGGAATGGCTGACATTGTTGCCGGCCATCGGGCCCTTGCCGCAGCGGTCGCATCTCTGGGACATGGTGGGTCTGGCTTCCTGAGTGACCGGAACGGCACTTGGGCCGGCCCCGGCGGCATACTAAGCAACCCGTGCACAGGCATGGCAAGCCAGGCATCGGATCTCGGCGAGAATAGCACAGAGACGGTGCCGCATCTGGTGGGAGAGACGTGACGAGCAGGCAGCGGACGGCTGGGCCCCTGAGCCAGACGGCGGGGCTGGGCCGCATCGAGGTTTCACCGCGGGTGGTGGCCTCGATCGTCGGCCATGCGGCCAACGAGTGCTATGGAGTGGTGGGGATGGCGGCCCGTGGTCTGCGCGACGGGATCGCCGAGCGGCTCAACCGGGAGACCGTCCACCGCGGCGTCGAAGTCGAGGTCCGGGAGGGCGGCCTGGTCATCGAGCTCTACATCATCGCCCAGTACGGGACTCGCATCAGCGAGGTCGCCCACAATCTGATGAGCGCGGTCAAGTACGAGGTGGAGAGGACCCTCGGCTTGGAGGTCATCGCGGTCAACGTCAACGTTCAGGGAATCCACCTGGAAGAGGGCGATGACCGGCGCTGAGGGTGTGGAGGCCGCTAACTCGCGCGAGCCGCTTCGGGAGATCGACGGGGCCAGCCTCCTCGCCGGACTGCGCAGCTCGCTGGCGTGGCTCCAGGCCAACCAGGAGCAGGTGAACGAGCTCAACGTCTTTCCCGTCCCCGATGGCGACACCGGCTCCAACATGTACCTGACCATGCGCTCGGCGGTCGAGGACGCCCAGGCTGCCCCGATGCTCTCCTCCGCCGCCTCCGTGATGCGGGCTGCCGCCCACGGGTCCCTCATGGGGGCTCGCGGCAACAGCGGCGTCATCCTCTCGCAGATCTTCCGGGGCTTTGCCCAGGGCGTCGGCGATCGCGAGCGCCTCGACGCGCCCACCGTCGCCGCCTGCCTCAGCGAGAGCGCCCGGGTCGCCTACAAGGCGGTGATGAAGCCGACCGAGGGGACCATCCTCACCGTGATCCGCGAGGCCGCCGACGCCTGCCAGCGGGCTGCCGCGGGCACCTTCGACATCCGCGTGATCCTTGACGAGACGGTCCGGGAGGCCCACGCGGCCGTGGAGCGGACCATCGACCAGCTCGCCGTCCTCCGCGAGGCCGGCGTGGTCGATGCCGGCGGGTTTGGCCTGGCGGTGATCCTGGAGGGTCTGACCCGTTCCGTCGAGGAGAGAGACGGGACCACCCTCCGGCCCCGGCTGGTAGGGGAGAGGCGCAGCGGGGAGCCGAGGGTGCGCCGCCCCGACGAGCCCAGCGTGGTGCCCGACGACGAGGGTGCTCCGCTACCCGGCGGGAAGGCAGTCGCTGCCCCACGGAGCGCGACCGGGCGCCGCCGTGGCGCGGCGTCCGTGGCCCGGCGGGAGGAGGGCTGGGGCTATTGCACCGAGTTCATGATCAGCGGCCCGGGGCTCGACGTCGACGCCATCCGGGCCGAGCTGGGCGGGCTGGGCGAGTCCAGCCTGGTGGTGGGTGACCAGGACCTGGTCCGGGTGCACATCCACACCGCCGATCCGGCGGCCCTCATCGGCATCGCGGCCCAGAGGGGCGGCCTCTCCAACCTCAAGGTCGAGGACATGACGGCGCAGCACCACGAGATCCTTGAGCGTGCCGCGCGGACCGAGGCGGCCGCGCCGCCCGTCCCGGAGGCGCTCGTCGCCGGGCACCCCACCGTCCGCGCGCCCGGGGCGGGGCTCAGCGCGACCGTGAGCCCCCAGGCCGCGGCCCCCAGTCGCCGCTTCGCGGTGGTCGCCGTCGCTCCGGGTGACGGCTTCCGTGAGATCTTCCGCAGTCTCGGGGCCGACGCCGTCGTCGACGGCGGTCAGACCATGAACCCCTCGACCAAGGACCTGCTCGCGGCCGTGCGCGCGACGGGGGCGGCCTCGGTGGTGATCCTCCCCAACAACGGCAACGTGATCATGACTGCGGAGCAGGTCCAGCACCTGGCCGAGGGCATCGACGTGCGGGTCGCCCCGTCACGCAACGTCCCGCAGGGCATCAGCGCCATGCTGGCCATCGACCCCGGGGGGGACGGCACGGTCAACGCCCGCCGGATGACCGAGGCGATGCCCCGGGTCTCGACCATCGAGGTGACCCGGGCGGTGCGTAACAGCACCGCAAACGGACTGAGCATCGCCGTCGGCGACGTCATCGCCCTCGTCGATGACGAGATCGTCCAGGCGGGCGAGGACGAGGCCGGGGTCATCGAGGCGGTCCTGCGCAACCAGGAGCACCAGCCCGAGCTGGTCACCGTCTACTGGGGTTCGCAGGTTGGCCAGGCCACCGCTGCCGTCGTGGTCACTCGCCTGCGCACCGAGTTCCCGGACACCGAGTTTGAGCTGCACCGGGGCGGCCAGGACCACTACCCGTACATCCTCTCCCTGGAGT
>PLOF01000020.1 GCA_003142035.1 Candidatus Dormiibacterota bacterium | reverse complement strand
GGCGGGACCTGACCGGGCACCCAAACGGCGATGGTGAGCCCGCCGTCAGATGCCGTGAGCTCGAAGCCGAGATGCGGCTGGCCGCCGAGGAATCGCCGCCAGGCCGGGCGGAGCAGGGCGACGAGATTGGTCCACAAGGTGGCTGCCCCCTGCGGGTCGACCTCGGGCGGGGTGAGGACCCGCACGAGCCGGGCGCCCTCGCCCATGCGGCGCGCCTGGGTCCGCCGAGCCACCGTCACCGCCACGACGCCGATCAGCGTCACAGCGAGAACGCCCGCCCCTAAGGCNNCGCGACGACGCCGATCAGCGTCACAACGAGGGCCCCCGCCCCTACGGCCTTCGGCAGGTGGGCGAGCAACTGGGCGAGGTGGTGGAGGATCCGGGCGGTCGTCGCGCCGGGGTGGGCGAGGTAGCGGGCGAGCGGCCCGGACGGCGTCATCGCCGCCGGGACCGGCTGGGGTGTCGGCAGTGCCAGGCCCAGCGCTCCTGTGAAGAGGGCTCCCATGTCTTTTGCTCCTTGCGTGCGGGTGTCAGAGGTCGAAGGTGTCGTCGAGGGTCTGCTCGATCCCCGTCCGGCAGACGTCGTCCTCCTCGGGGCTCGCGAGGGCGGTGAAGGCGACACGGTCGACGCCGGCGGCGAGGAGCCCCTGACCTCGTGCGGCGCCGAGGAGGTAGGCGCGCTCACCGGCCGACAGGCCGAAGGCCTCGGCCAGGGCATCGATGGCCTGGGGTGCCTGGCGTAAAAGGATCTGGGTTGCGGCGTTGGCGACGACGGCTTGGCCGAGCGGGCTCCCGAGGAGGTCGGCGGCGTCCTGGGTGACCACGGTGAGCCCGGTCCAGTGCTTGCGGGCGGACTTGGCCATGCGGAAGAGGAACTCGGCGCCGGACGGCTCGGACATCAAGAGCCAGGCCTCGTCGACCACCACCAGCCGGCGCCGGCGTTGCTCGGGGTTGGAGACCCGCCGCCAGATCGTGTCGAGCGTCAGCAGCGTTCCGGCGGCCTTCAGCTCACCGGGCAGGTCGCGGAGGGAGAACACGACGAGGTGCCCGTCGGGGCGGGTCGTGGTCGGCCCGTCGAACAGCCCCCGGTGCGTGCCGGTCACAAACGGCGCGAGGCGCGAGGCGAGCGTCCGGGCGACGGGATCGCCGTCGGCGTCGAGGGCTGTAGCGAGGTCACCCAGCAATGGCGCGGGCCGCGCGTGGCTGCGAGGATCCGCGGTGATACCGACCGACTCGTAGGCGGCCACGATCCCCCTGTCCAGCGCCGCCGTCGAGGCCGGGTCGGGCTTTTCCCTAAGCAGCACCGCGATCAGGGTGTGGACGAACAGCGCCCGGCGGGTCAGGGCCTCTGGTCCCGACGACAGGTCGAACGGGTTGACCCGGACGCCGGGGGCGCCGAGATGGACATAGGCGCCGCCGGCGGTCTCGGCCAGGCGGCGGTACTCGTCCTCGGGGTCGACCACCGCGATCTCGATCCCCGCGTAGAGGGACCGGAGCGCTTCGAGCTTCGCGAGGTAGCTCTTGCCGGCGCCGCTCCGAGCGAGGATGACCGAGTTGTGGTTGTCCTGGGCGAAGCGGTCCCACAGCACAAGCCCCGAGCCGTTCGTAGCCGTGCCGTANNAACACAAGCCCCGAGCCGTTCGTGGCCGTCCCGTATAGGACACCGGTGGTGGCCGACAGCTCGGCCGAGGCGAACGGGAACGACGCCGCGAGGGCGTCGGTGTCGAACGAGCGCCGCTGTAAGAGGGCGTCGACGCCGACCGGCAGGGTCGACACCCAGCCCTGCAGGGCGCGCCAGGTGGCCGGCTGGGAGTCGAGGAGCATCGAGGAGCAGAGCGCCCGGACCCGGGCGCACTCGGCGTCGAGCGCTTGCTCGCTTGGGGCATGCACGGTGAGGTAGAGGCCGACTCGGAACAGCTTCTGCTCCCCGCGGGCGAGCCCGGCGGCGAGCTGCATGGCGTCGGCGGCGGCGACCTCGACATCGGGATCGACAAGCCGGCCCTTGGCGGCATCGGAGCGACGTCCCGACTCGAGGCGGGCGAGCTGGCGACGCAACCGCTCCGCGGCCAGGTTGGCGGGGACCGGCTCGACCTGCACGGCGACGTCGAGGCGTCCCGGGTGGGCGGTGAGTGGCTCGAGCCAGCCGTAGCCGACCTCTCTCGGGTAGCCGACGATGCAAAAGCTGCGACACCAGCCGTCGCCGACCCGCAGCGCCCGCGGGCCGACCTCGATGGCGTCGGGGCCGAACGGCGAGGCCGGGCGGGTGGCGGGGTGCACGATGCGGGCGAGGAGGTGGCTCACCGGAAGCCTGCGTTCGTGGCTGGGGTGCCCGGCGTGAGGCGCGCGAGGGTGACGGGCGCGTCGGTCCCGGACAGTCCTTCAGGGCGAGGCGGTGCTGAAGGATCGAGGCAGCGGCCCAGGCACTCGGCCGCGGCAGGGCCGTCGAGGACGACGAGGGTCACCCCCGCCGCGCCGAGGGCCGTGGCGGCCTCGGCGGCCCGCCGGTGCAAGCGCCCGGCCGCGTCCTGGGCGTTCGTCTGGCGCAGCACGACCAGCACCTCGCGGGCCAATAGGTCGCGGCGCTCGGCCAGCTCTGCGAGGAACCGGGCATGGGCGCGTGCGGCGGCCTCCAGGGCGGGGTGCGGAAGGCCCGGCGCGTCCTCGAGGAGCCGGTCGATGGTGGGGCTGAGGTCGACCGGCTCGGCTCGCACGAGGATCTGGATGGGCTCGGCGAGCGAGTTCAAAAAGCGCGCGAACCCGGCGACCAACGCTTCCTGCTCGGTCGGGGTCCGCAGAGCGAAGGTGACGGCGCTGGCCCGACAGACAAGCGCCAGGCCGTCGGTGCCGAGGTCGACCACTCCGTCGGCGGCGACCCCGATAAGNNAAGGCGGGTGCGGGCGGGACGCCGTCGGGGGCGGGCACGAGCCGGTGGGGGGAGCGGTGATGGCGCCAGGCGGCGGTCACCCATCGGTCCGCGGCGACGCCCTCGAAGCGCCCGAGAGCCAGCATCGCCGCCACAGAGCCCAACGGCAGCGCGAGCGCGCCGTAGACGGCGATCGGGACCAGATGGCGGGTGGCGGCGTAGCCGGCCCACAGCATCACCGCGGCGACGGACAAGATGGCGAGCTGCCGGGCCGTGAGGTTGGCGAGGATGCGGTCCTCGCGCTCGACGTCGGCTGGGATGCGCACACGGCTGCGGTCCCGGTCGCGTGTCTGATCGGCGGGGCTCACAGCCCGACTCCCGCGGCGAGGGCCTTGGCGCCCTTGTAGATGATCACGTCGCGCACGACCCGGCCGACACCGCCGTGGCTGCGCGAGCCGGAGAAGACCACGCGGCTCACCCAGGACGGGATCTTGACTAGCACCCAGCACAGGCAGGCCGAGACCAGCAGGTCGACCAGCCCGCCGGTCGAGGCGATCCCGAGATTGGCCGGGCCGCCCGAGGCGAGGAACACCCGTAGTGCGGTCACCAATACCAGTGACTGGGCGACCTGGACGGCGAGGGTGCCGATAAAGGCCCGCCACCACAGCCGGGCGAGGCCCTCGGTCTGGGGAAGGGCGTGACAGACGAGACAGATCGGCGCCGCGACGATGAGCAGCACCACGAGGGCGAGGCGGACGATGTAGGTGGCGAGCAGCACGATCGCCAACACGGCGACGACCCCGCCGAGGAGCACCACGAAGATCCCACCACCGGCCAGCGACCCGAGGACGAGCTGGCGGAGCACGACCGCGGCGCCCGACGGGTCGACGCCCTGGCCGAGGACGGCTTGGGAGAGCGAGTCGGCGGTCGAGATGGCGAGGCCCGCCAGGCTGAGGCTGGCGTTGACGGCCACCGCGGCGACGACGATGCGGGGCAGGACGTCTTTGACGGCGGTGCGGGTCTGGATGGTCTCATAGCCCATGACGATCGCCCCGCCGACGAGCACGAACAGGACCAGGAACGAGTCGGCGATGCCTTCGGTCATCTGCCACAGCTCCGCGACGCGGCTCTGGGCGGTGAGGTCCGGGGTGGCGAGCAGGGTGTGGCCGAGCAGGGTGAGGATCGGGTCGAGCGCCGCGGTGACGAGGTCTCTGAACCAGTCGTCGATGGCGGCCTCGATGTGCCCGGTGACGTCGAACAGCCCCGGCGAGGGTTGGCTGCCGCCGCTCACCGTGCCGCCGCTGCCGGACACTGGGCTGCTTGGTGTGGTGGTGCCACCCGGGCCGACCTGGATGCCCGGTGGGCCCCCACCCGAAGAGCTCGACGACGAGCCGGAGCTGCCCAAAGGTGTCGTGGTCGCCGTGGCGCTCGACTGGGAGGCCGTCGAATTGGGGGTCTCTGCGGCGGTGAGGACGACGCCTGGGGAGTGGACATCGATTTGATGGCGCGCCTGCGCGTCCGCGCTGTGACTGCCAGCGCCTAGGGCGAGCACGACGATCAGGCCGCCGACCGCTACGAGCAGTGCCCGGTGCCATCCTCGCCAGGCGCGCAGGCTCGTCATGAGCCGCCGATGACCGAGGCGAGGATGGAGACGATCAACGGGGCCAAGATGGCGAGCGCGTAGCCGATGGCGGCGGACTTGAGGGCGGTCTTGGCCCTCTCCACCTGGCCGGGATCGCCACCGGCGGTCAGGTAGCGCAGCCCGCCGATGGTCAGGAACAAGGTTGCGACCCCGGCCAGGATCCCGACGATCCAATTGGTCAGGCTGCTGATCACCCCATCGAGTGTCGGGGCACCACCACTGGCAGCGAAGGCCGGGGACGCGAGCACCACGACGAGCCCGCCAGTGAGGAGGACGGCGAGCGCGAGTCGACCCAGCACGGCCGGGGATCGCCCCTTCGTGAGCCGGGTCGCTCGCCTGATGACCACGAGGTCATCAGACCGCCGGGCGGGCTCGGTGTGTCTTTCGTGGGTGGGATGTGTCGTGGCGGCCTCCTTGGATCGATCCCGGTGCGCCATCCGGGGTGGCGGGAGT
>PLOF01000047.1 GCA_003142035.1 Candidatus Dormiibacterota bacterium | reverse complement strand
CGTTGGGAGAGGCCTCGCCGACCGCCGAGCCGTCGCGGGCGACGTAGCGAAAGGCGACCCGCTGCTCGGCCTCCAAACGGTCCAGCGTGGACGGGTCGGCGACGAAGCGGCCCTCGCCGTGGCTGATCGGGATGGCCAGCACTCCGCCCCTTTCGCAAGCCCGGGTAAATGGCGTGTCGACCGTCTCCACCCGCAGCCAGGTGCTCTCGCAGCGAAACTCGAGCGAGGCGTTGCGGGTCAGGGCACCCGGGAGCAGATGAGCCTCGCAGAGGATCTGGAAGCCGTTGCAGATCCCGAGGACCAGCCCGCCCGCGGCCGCGAACTCCTGCACCGCCTCCATGAGCGGGGCGAATCGGGCGACGGCGCCGGTGCGAAGGTGGTCGCCGTAGGCGAACCCGCCCGGGAGGATGACGCAGTCGGAGCCCTGGAGATCGCGCTCCCGATGCCAGAGGCGGACGGATTGGTGTCCGAGCACCTCGACGGCCCGCGCGCAGTCGCCATCGCTCCAGGTTCCGGGAAAGACCGCGATCCCAAACCTCATGCGGATGGGGCGGGCGGTGTGGGCGACAGATCGTNNCGTTGCCGGACGCTCGACTCGGAGTCGCCGTCCACCTCCATGCTGATGTGCTTCCCCACCCGCACCTCCGAAACCTCGGAGAAGCCGAGCTGGTGAAGTCCAGCCCGCACGGTGAGCCCCTGCGGGTCGTTGACCACGGGCTTGAGCGAGATCACCACCTCGACGGTGTACCTCATAGCTCCAGCCCACAGATCCGTCGGGCCGCCTCGCGGTAGCGCGCGGTGGTCGCCGCCACCACCTCCGGGGGAAGCGAAGGGCCGGGGGGCCGCTTGTCCCAGTCCAGCGTCTCCAGGTAGTCGCGGACCGGCTGCTTGTCGAAGGACACTGCGGTCTCCCCCTCGCGCCACTCCGACGCCTCCCAGAAGCGCGAGGAATCGGGAGTGAAGATCTCGTCGATCAGGCAGAGGCGACCGTCGATCATCCCGAACTCGAACTTGGTGTCGGCAAGGATGATGCCATGGCCGATGCAGTGCAGAGCGGCGAAGCGGAAGAGCTCGAGCGAGGTGCGCTCGAGCAGTCCAGCGAGCTCGGCCCCGATGGTCCCGGCCAGCTCGGCACGACTGATGTTCTCATCGTGCCCGCCGTCGTTCTTGGTGGACGGAGTGAAGCGCAGCTCGGGGAGCGGCGACGAATCGCGCAACCCCGAGGGCAGCGGCTCGCCGGCCAGCGTTCCCTGGTCGCGGTACTCCTTCCAGCCGGAGCCCGAGAGGTGGCCCCTGACCACGCACTCGATGTCGATGCGCTCCGCCCGCGCACAGTGCATCGAGCGCTCCCGCCACTCTGCCCAGATGGCCGGAGGCACCGCGTCCGGCCGGTCCGGGAGCAGGTGGTTGGCCACGACATGCGCGGTCCTCTCGAACCACCAGCGCGAGATCTGTGTCAGCACCCTCCCCTTCTCCGGGATCGGGTCGGGCAGCACGACGTCGAAGGCGGAGAGCCGGTCGGTCGCCACCATCAGGAGGCTGCCGTCGTCGAGAACAAAGGTGTCCCGCACCTTGCCACGCCGGAACACCTCGAGCCCGACGTCCTGAGCCGCCATCAGCACCGGGGTCATGCAAGCCCTCCTCCAATCCCCGCCTCGATGGCGAGCTGTGGACGCTCCTCGGTCGCCGTCCCCGTCTCCGCGTCGCGGATCTCGAGCCCGAGCCGCCGGTAGGTGACGTCGATGCCGGCCAGGTAGGGGGCGAGGTCGAAGCAGGCGGCCAGCCGCTCCGGTGAGAGGACCTCGCCGAGCTGGCCGCGCACCAGCGCCTCGAAGCCAGCCTCGCCCCGGCGGGCCCTCTCGGCCAGGGTCTGCACCTCGCGATACGCCCGTTCCCGGGCCCATCCGGCAACGAGCAGGGCATCGAGCACGCGGGGGGAACAGGTGATCCGGCCCAGGGTATCGACGTCTGCCAACATCTTGTCAGGATTGACACGAACTTGTGCGACCAGGCGCGTGCACAGCCTGAGCATGTAGTCGAGCAGCGCGCAGGAGTCGGGCAGCACGATCCGCTCGGCGGATGAATGGGAGATGTCGCGCTCGTGCCAGAGGGCGACGTCTTCCATGGCGGTGACGGCGTAGCCCCGCAGCACCCGAGCCATACCGCAGACCCGCTCGGAGAGGACGGGGTTGTGCTTGTGGGGCATCGCCGACGACCCCTTCTGCCGCTGTGCGAAGGGCTCCTCCAGCTCTGAGATCTCGGTCTGCTGGAGCAGCCGGACGGTGGTGGCGAGCCGCTCGAGGCTGGCCCCCAGGATGGCGATCGAGGCGACGAAAGCGGCGTGACGATCCCGCGCCAGCACCTGGGTGGCGGCGTCGGCGACGGCCAGCCCGAGGCCCCGGCAGACGTGCTCCTCGACCTCGGGTGGGACCGACGTGTAGGTTCCCACCGGTCCGCTGACCTGGCCCACCGAAACCTCGGACGCCGCGGCGGCCAGGCGGGCCCGGCCGCGCCTCACCTCGTCGTAGTGATTGGCGAGCTTGACCCCGAGGCTGAGCGGCTCGGCGTGAACCCCGTGGGTCCGGCCCGGCATCATGGTGAGCCGGTGCCTCACCGCCTGGGCGGCGAGCGCCGCCTCGAGGCCGGCCGCTTCGTCGTCAATCTGGCGGGCCGCGTCTCGGAGCTGGGTGGCCAGAGCGGTGTCGACCACGTCGGAGGAGGTGAGCCCCAGGTGGAAGAAGCGCCCCTCGTCGCCGACGGTCTCCTGGACCGCCTGGACGAAGGCGGCGACGTCATGGCCCTGCTCGGCCTCGAGCTCGGCGACGCGAGCTGCATCCACATGGGCGCCGGACCTGAGCCGCTCCGCCGCCTCCGGGGGGATCCGCCCGATGGCGGCCCAGCCCTCGGCGGCCAGGAGCTCCACCTCCAGCCACCGCCGGAGTCGGGATTCGTCGCTGAAGAGGGCGGCGATCGCGGCCGGCGTGTAACGGGGGATCACGTGAGCCAATTCTATTCGGTGGCGGACTCCGAACCGGGTTTGGCGTATGAGGGTTCAGATTGGGCAGGCGCCACAGCTCCCGTGAGACACCTCGACTGGTCACCTATAGTGGAAGGAGACCAACCGTCCTGATCCGCCTGCACGCTCGAGGGGGTGGCCGAGCGCGCGTGTCCGCAGACCGCCGCCGATGACATGAGCTGCCCCGTAACCTCCCCACCCGCCGATCCGTTCACCAGGCACACACGCCTGGGGATGAGAGACGTGCGATGACCCTTCCCCGGGCCTATGAGGATCAGCTGGTCGAGCGTGCCAGGACGGACGCCGACGCTTTCGGGGAGTTGTACGACCACTACTTTGGTCAGATCTACCGGTTCGCCTACAGCCGGACACGAGACCAGGACGCCGCTGAGGAGGTCACCCAGGAGGTCTTCATGAAGGCACTCCGGGCGATGCCGCGCTACCGGACGTCTGGGCACCCGTTCAGCTCGTGGCTGTACCAGATCAGCGCCAACGCCATCGCCGATCACTTCCGCCAGCGGCGGCCGCAGGCGAGTCTCGACGCGGCCGTCGAGATCGCCGACCCGGCCCGCCCAGTGGCGGAAAGGGTGGTCGAGTCGGCTGAGGCCGCACGCGTCTGGGCGGCGATCGACGCCCTTCCGAAGCAGCAGCGGATTGCCATGACCCTGAAGTTGGGAGAGGACCTCAAGCTGGCTCAGATCGGCGAGATCATGGGCAAGAGCGAGGGTGCCGTCAAGCTGCTGGTCCACCGCGGCATGATCGGCGTCCGGCAGCGGCTGGGCGTCTCCGCGGTCGCCGGAGAGACGCTGTGAGCGAGCGCCGCGACCGCTTCGACGCCGAGCTCTCCGAGCTGTTCGGCGAGGACCCCGACCTGCTCCAGCTCGCTCAGGTGGTCCGCGAGAGCCGGCCCGAGCCGGACCTCGATCCGAGGTTCCCGCTCATCCTCCGCGCCCGGCTGATGGATGAGGCGCGCACGGTGCTGGCCCCCCGGCGCACCTTCCGGACCAGGAGAGCTCCCCGCCGGCTGGCGATCTGGGGCAGCTTCGGAGCCGCGACGGCCCTGGCCGCGGCGGCGGCGTTGGTGGTGGCGCTCACGGGTGGCACCCCTCCGCCGGGCAGGCTGGCCATCGTCGCCTCCAACGTGAGCCACCGGCAGGCGGTCGACCCCCACCAGGCCATCACCCTCAGCTTCAACGAGCCGCTCAGCCCGCAGAGCGAAGCCGCGGTGGTGAGCGCGCTCAAGATCCAGCCGGCCACCCAGGTGACGGTCGCGTGGCAGAGTGCCGAGACCCTGGTGGTCACGCCCACCCACCCCCTTGCCGCCGACACCGACTATCAGGTCACGATCCCCAAGGCGGCGATCCAGAACACGGGTGGCCAGACGCTCTCTTCCAACGTGACGATCGAGTTCGGCACCCAGGCGGTGGCCACACCCGGCCCGACGGCATCACCGGTGCCCGCGCTCGAGCCCGCTGCAGTGGGGCCGGCCGCCGGCGACGGGCTGGCCTTCTGGGGCCCTGATGACGCTCCCGGGGTGACCGACTCCACCGCCGGGCAGCCGACGCCGAGCCCGTCGTCGAGCGCCTCCCCCCTGCACTCGGCCACCGCCTCGCCGGCCAGCTCTCCCAGTGCATCGCCGCTCACCGCCACCCCGTCGCCGTCGAACGCTGCGGCGATCACCCCGGCCGCTGCGTCGGTCGAGGGTGCGGTCTACTTCCCCGCGGACCAGGCCGCGGTGCCACTCAGCGACCTGCCGGCCACGGCGGTGGCGGTGGCACCCGATGGCCTGTATGTCGCCCTCGCCGTCTCCCAGCCGGACGGCACCAGCACGATCGTGGTGGAGAATCCCGACGGGAGCTCGGCGAGCCGCGTCTGGCCGTCGGCGTCCACAGGCGGGGCTCTGGTGACGGCCCTTGCCTGGGATGGCAGCAACCGGATCGTCTTCGTCACCCCCGAGGGGGTCGACGCCGTGGACCTGGACGACCACTCGTCTCAGCTCTACGCCTTCCCCGTGGGGGGCTCGCCGGCCGGCGTGGTGCTCGCTGCCGATGGACAGGCCGCCTTCCTCCCCGCCGCTGACGTCGCCGGTCAGGCGGGGCCAGGAGCGACCGTGTCCCCTTCCGCCTCGGCCACCTCCCCCTCCGGGGCCGCGTACCCGCCGACCGCGGAGGACGGATGGCTGGTCACGTTCCCGCCCAATGGCACCAGCATGCCGGCCCCCACCCAGCTGCCCGGGAGCGTCAGTGGGGTGGTGACGTTCAGCGGCGCCGGGGATGAGGTGGCGTGGGTGGACGTGAGCGGGGGCACCTCCACCGTACTGGAGGCACCCGTCAGCGACCCAGCCACCATCACACCGGTCTCCGGCGCCCCCACCGAGGGGATCAAGGGGCTGGCGGTGGACGCCCACGGGGCCACCGTCGCCTACGCTCTCAATCCCGGCGGGATCGAGGTCGAGACGGCGAGCGGGACGGTGCTGGGCACCAGCCCCGACGAGGCCAGCTCGCTGGCCCTCTCCACCGACGGAACCCGGCTCGCGTTCGTGGCGGCCGGGAGCCTCGACGCCGCCCAGGTCCAGACCGCCTCGACACCGCCCGGGGCCACCTCCCTCTGCGAGGACGCAGATCAGGTGCTGACCCAATTCGTGAGCGATCAGGTCGCCCACGAACAGGCCGGCATGGCCACCCTGACCTCCCCCGAAGCCCCGCCGGCCGGCACGCTGACGCCATCATCGATCGACCGCGGATACGTCATCAGCTCCAGCTGCGCGGCGGCGAGCGCGACCACCGGGCCCACCCTGACCGCCTCGGCCCGACTCATCGTGGATCCAACCCCCACCTCTCCCGGTCAGATCACTGACGAGACCGTCGTGCTCGGAGAGAGCGACGGGGGCGGGTGGCTGGTGACAGGGCTCACGGTGCCTCCTCTACGCATCCAGGGCGGCGGGCCCCATGTCCTCAGCGTCAGCGTGACGCCGCCGGTCGCAGGGTCGGTCAACCCGGAGAGTGTCGTGACCGTCACCTTCGACTCCGACCTGGAGGCCTCGAGCGTCGGTGTCACCTCCCTCTGGCTGGAGACGGGCGACGGACAGACCCTCGCCCCGGTCAGGCCGCCGAGCTACGACCCCGACACCCGTGAGGCGACCCTGATCGTGGCCGGCCCACTCCCTGCCGGCATCGAGGTGGTCGTCGGCACCTCGCTCGCCGACATCGACGGCGGTCAGCCGGCAGCCAGCGCCACCTACCCGGTTGGCGGTTAGCTCACCACCAGCGCGGCAGCGATGGCCGCCACATGGGCGGGGTCGCGGAGCAGGCGGTCGTACCGCTTCCTCCGCTCCTCCCACGCCTGGGCCGCGGGCACCAGCTCGGGGTGGTCCTCGATGAAGTGCGTCGTGTACTCGCCCGCACGGAAGTCGGGGGAGTCGAGGATGGCGAGGTGGAAGGCGATGTTGGTCCGGATGCCGGTGATCGCGTACTCGATCAGCGCACGGCGCATCCTGCCGATGGCCAGCTCGCGCGTCGGGCCCCAGACGATCAGCTTGGCGATCATCGGGTCGTAGCTGGGCGAGACCATCCCTGGCCCGGCGAGCGCTGCATCGACCCGGACCCCGGGCCCGGAGGGCTCGTGGTAGCCGGTGACCCGGCCCGGCGAGGGCATGAAGCCGTTCGCGTAGTCCTCGGCATTGATCCGGCATTCGATGGCGTGACCCCGTGGCACCAGGTCCTCCTGGCGGAGTTGGAGGGGCTCGCCGGCCGCGATCCGCAGCTGCTCGACGACAAGGTCCACGGAGTACACGGCCTCAGTGACGGGATGCTCGACCTGCAACCGCGTGTTCATCTCCAGAAAGAAGAACTCGCCCTTCGAGTAGATGAGCTCCACGGTGCCGGCGTTCACGTAGCCGACAGCGCGCGCGGCGGTGACGGCGACCTCGCCCATGCGCGCCCGGGTCTCCGCATCGATGACCACCGAGGGCGACTCCTCGAGGATCTTCTGGTGACGGCGCTGGATCGTGCACTCGCGCTCCCCGAGGTGGATGACATGGCCGTGGGAGTCGGCGAGCACCTGGACCTCGATGTGGCGGGGCTCCTCGACGTAGCGCTCGAGGAAGACGGTGGCGTTGCCGAAGGCGCGTTCCGCGGTGGAGCGGGCAGCTTCCAGGCCGCTCCGGAGCTCCGCGGGATCGCGAGCCACCCGCATGCCGATGCCGCCCCCTCCAGCGGAGGCCTTGATGAGCACCGGATAACCGATCCGGGCAGCCACCTTCTTCGCCTCCTCCGGATCGGTGAGCGCTCCGCTGCCCGGGACGACCGGCACTCCTGAGGCCAGCATCCGTTCCCGAGCCGGCACCTTCTCTCCCATCGCGGCCATCGCCTCGGGAGGAGGACCGATGAAGACGATCCCGGCGGCGGCGCAGGCCCGGGCAAATGCCTGGTTCTCGCTGAGGAAGCCGTAGCCGGGATGGATCGCCTCAGCCCCCGTGGACCTCGCTGCCGCAACGATCCGCTCGATGTCGAGATACGACTGTGACGGCGCCGCAGGACCGATCTCCACCGCCTCGTCGGCGAGGATGGTGAAGGGAGCGCCGCGATCGGCCTGGCTGTGGACCGCCACGGAGGCGATGCCGAGGTCGCGACAGGCACGGATCACCCGGAGGGCGATCTCGCCACGGTTGGCGACGAGCACCTTGGAGAACACGGCTCCATGGTGCCATCCGGAGCGATGGGGCCGGGCGGCCGCGCGTGGGGAGCTGTGGAGCGGCCGGGAGAACCGGGCGCCGGCCGAGCCGGGTGCCATCATGGGGGACGAATCGGAGCTTGAGCAGGAGGCCGCACGATGCCGCGAGACAGAGACGAGGCGTGGCACGAGGTGGGCCGTAACGCGGCCGAGCTCGGCTCCCGGCTCCGGGAGCACTACCGGGCACAGCACGACGCGGACACGAGCAGGCCCCCCATCGAGACGGCCCTGGAGGCGATGGGCCGCCAGGCGAGGATCGCCGTCGAGGCCACGGCCCAGGCGCTCCGCGACCAGGAGGTGCGCGACCATGCGCTCCGGATGTCGCGAGCCATCGCCGATGCCGTTGAGGTGTCGGTCGCCAGTCTGAGCGGCGAGGTCAAGCAGGCGCGCAAGCACGCGCCCAAGCGGCGGGACCGGTAGGCACGCTTCGCCACCGGCGGGCTCGATCGATGGGCCCGGCGCGTAGCATCGGCCTCGATGCAGTACCGGCGACCCTCGCCACGGCTGTGGCTGGCCCGCCAGACGGTGCTTGGACTGACGAGCCTCGTCCTGCTGGTGATTCTCGGCGTGTCGGGCGGGATCCTCTGGGGCGCGCCGGGTGGCCTCGCCGGGGTCGGGGCCGGCCTGGCCGTGGCCGTCATCTCGTGGTTCGTCGAGCGGGGCCGGTATCGCTCGTGGGGGTACCTGGAGCGGGACGAGGACCTGGTGGTCCAGCGCGGTCTGGTCTTTCATCGACTCACCGTCGTCCCCTTCGGACGGATGCAGTTCGTGGACGTCACGGCAGGCCCGGTCGACCGCCTCTTTGACCTGGCCACGGTCCAGCTTCACACCGCCGCCGCGGCCACGGATGCCCGCATCCCCGGCCTGCGCAGCGCCGACGCCGCGCAGCTCCGCGACCGACTGTCCACGCTCGGCGAGGCCCGGGCCTCGGGGCTCTGATGCCCCTCGCCGCGTCTCAGGCTCCCGCGCTGTCCGGCACCTGGTGCCGGCTCCATCCCCTCTCCCCGGTCGCCCGGATCGGAATCACCCTCGGGGCGCTGCTGCTCGCGGGCGTCTCCTTGGTCTCAGGGGCGCAGACCTCGTCCGGGCGGACGGCAGAGACGCTCGTGGTCGCGGCGGTGGCGGTGCTCGGGATGGTGGCCTCGGTCGTCTCCTGGCTGGTGACGCGCTGGCGGGTCGTCGGCGACGAGCTCCAGATCGACACCGGCCTGGTCTACCGCCAGTCGCTCCGGTTCCCGCTTCGCCGGATCCAGGCGGTGGACGTCGTCGCGCCGCTCACGGCCCGCATCCTCGGTCTCGCCGAGGTGCGGGTGATCTCCGCCGGGACCGGTCACCGCCAGCACGGGCGTCTCGCCTATCTGAGCAATCAGGACGCGGCGGCGGTGAGAGCACAGCTGCTCGCCCTGGCCCACGGGCTCGCGGCCGAGACCCCGGAGCCGCCCGCCCTCCCCCTCTTCCGGGTCGACAACGGGCGGCTCATCGCGGCGAGCCTGCTCCGCGGAGCCTGGCTGCTGGTGCTCGTGCTCGTCGCCGTGGGGGCGATCCTGGCCGCCGTCGATCCCACCGGTGCCGGCGGGGCCGTTCGCCAGGGCGGGGCCGATGCCGCCACCTCACTCATCACCGGGGTCGCGACCGGGCTCTTTGCCCTCGGCCTCGATGCGGCCCGCTCCGTGAACGGGGACTTCGACTTCACGATCGGCCAGGCGCCCGACGGCCTGCGCCTCCATCGGGGCCTCCTCCAGAAGCGCCACGAGACCATCCCCTACGGCCGCATCCAGGCAGTTCGGCTGATCCAGCCGCTGCTCTGGCGGCCGTTCGGCTGGGCCCGGGTCGAGCTCGATGTCGCCCGCCAGCCCGAGGCCCACCGCCAGGGCGAGGCGCGCCAGCTGGCACACCTCCTCGCCCCGGTCGCGACCCTGGACCAGGCGCGGTGGCTGGTCGGCCAGGTCGCCCCGGGCGCACCCGCGACCCTCGCCCGCGTCGGGGCCCCGCCACGACGGGCCTGGTTCCGGGCTCCCTTCTCGTACCACTACCTCTCCACGTGGCACGACGACCGGTGGCTGGTGACGCAGACCGGGCGGGTGCGCCCGGCGACGGTGATCGTGCCCCTGGAGAAGGTCCAGAGCATCCGGCTGAGCAGCGGACCTCTGCTGCGAGCCCTCCACCTGGCCAACCTCCGGGTCGACACGGCGGGACGGCGATGGGTGGCGGCGGCCCTCTGCCGCGACGCGGACGAGGCCAGGGCGCTCGTCGACCAGCTCGGAGGTCTGGCGTGGCGAGCCCGACGGCTCAGTTGGTGATGATCACCGGGGTCCCGAGCGGCGTCCAGTTGTAAAGCCAGGACATGATCACGGTCGGGAAGTGGACGCAGCCGTGGCTCGCGTAGTCCTGGGCCACGTCGTTCTGGCTGCCGGGCCCGAAGGCGTTCTGGTTCTCCCAGTAGGCGTCGTGGAGGAAGTAGCCGTCAGCGAACTCCAGGACCCACTGCACCACGGTGGTCGGATACCAGTCGGGTGACCCCGGTGGCCAGGGGGAGACCATCGTGAAAGGTGAGGTCTTGTAGAAGACTGCGAAGTTCCCCGTCGGGGTGTTGAGGCCGGGCCGGCCGGTGGTGATCGGGCTGGCGCCGACGACGCAACCGTTGTCGTAGAAGATCGCCTCCTCGAGGCTGATGCTGAGGGTGATCACCTTGCCCGACCCCCCACCGGCTTCGTGGCCGCACTGGTCGGCGGCCAGATCCGCATTGAGGGCGTTCTGGATACCGGTCACCTGCACCTGCAGCGCGCTCATCTGGTCATACGTGGTGTCGGAAGGGAACTCCTGGGCCACCTCCTGGTACAGGGCCTGCAGGTGGGTCGAGTTGGGGGTGTCCTCCGCTGAGGCCTGGTCGGCGAGCAGCATCAGCGGCCGCATCTCGCCGTTCAGCTGGTCATTGACAGAGACGAGCTGGTTGAACTGCTGGAGGGCGGTGTAGAGGAGGCCGGCGGTCTTGCTCGTGTCGGCTCCATTCGACTCCTGGCTCTGGAGCTGAGTGGCCAGGTCGGAGATGTCACCCGGGTCGAGGTTGTCATTGCTCGCGGTGGTGAGGGCGGTGCCGGCCTGGGCGATGAGCGCGGGGGCGCCGCCGGCTTGGGCGACGTCGGTCCGGATCTCGGCCTGCTGCTGGGCGGCCACCACCTCGGTGCGCGCCGAGTCGAGCTGCTGCTGCCAGGTGACGGCCAGGGCGGCGAGCCGGTCCGGGGTGCTCGCCGCCCTCAGCTGAGCCGGCCAGTTCTGGCCGGCCGAGCTCTGCGCCGCGGTCATGAAGCCGCTGTTCTGACTCACCTCCTGCTGCCAATCGCTGAGCACGAGCTGAGCCTTGTCCAGCTGGGCGGTCATGGCCGTCGCGTAGGCGGTGTCGGTGGCGTGGGTCAGCGCCGTCAGCAGCACGTGCCCATCGGTCGTCCACCACACCGGGGCCCACCACTCATCCTCGGGCCGCTGCTCACGCAGGCGGCTGCGAAGAGGGGTGATGCTCGCGGCAGGCACTCCGACGGCGAGGTCGTGGGCCCAGGTGCGCTGCAGGCTGGCCGCCTGGGCGTCGAAGGTGGTCCTGCGCTGCGCTCCGACCCCGACCAGGCTGGCCGAACCCGCGATCAGGCAGGCGATGAGGACGGCGGCGGCAAGTCGTATGGCGCGCTTGGGAGTCATCAGCTCTGGGGAAGGAACGTCCGGGGCGCCTTCGACGTTACGCCAGTCGTCCCATGGGAGAGCAGTGACGATGCGATGGCAGGCGGTGGAGCCGGGCTCCCTCCGCGTTTCCTCGTCACTCGATGTCCGCGATCGGGGCCTTCGGGCCGACGACGTCTCCCTCCCGAACATGGACCGCGGCCACGGTTCCCGTCCGGTGGGCGACGATGTCGTTCTGCATCTTCATGGCCTCGAGAACGGCGACGACGTCCCCGATCTGGACCCGATCCCCCGGCTTGACCGTCACCTTGAGGATCAGGCCCTGCATGGGAGCAATGATCGTGCCGGCGCCGGTCCGCGGCGCACCCGAGGCCGCCGGTACGGGCTCGCCACGGGACGCCGCCGGCCCGGCGCCAAAAACGCGGACGTCGTAGGTCTGCCCGTCGACCTCGACGCGCAGCTCACGGACCCCGAGGGCGGGGTCACCGTTCACCGCATCCGCCGTGCCGGTCTCCTCGTCCGGCGGCCCGGCCCCCTCGCTGTCCGCGCCGCCGGAGGATGTCTCGTCAGCCTCGTCGGCGAGACGCTCCACCATGGCCTCGCCCCGGACGGATGCGAGGAAGTCGGAGCCGAAGAGCGCATAGCTGACGAGCGCCTCGGGATCATCCCGAACGCCCTCCCGGGCCAGATCGCGAGCCGCCGCGGGAAGACCCGGCTCGAGCAGATCGGCTGGACGGCAGGTGATGGGTTCCTCGCGCCCGTTCACCAGCTCGCGAACGTCGGGGTCGATCGGCTCTGGCGAGGTGCCAAAGAAACCGAGGCAGTAGTCCTTGATCTCCTGGCTGATGGTGGCGTAGCGGTCGCCCTCGAAAACGTTGTAGACGGCCTGGGTGGTGATGACCTCCGGGAAGGGGGTCACGAGAGGCGGGTTGCCGAGCTCCCGGCGCACCTGGGAGATCTCCGCCTCCACGTCGGGCAGGCGGTCGAGGGCGCCCCGCTCGCGCAACTCGACCAACCCGTGGCCCATCGCCGACGCGGGGAGCAGCCCCAAGAGTGCCGATCCGTCGTACCGGAAGAGCGCCGGATCGACCGAGTCCGCGTAGAGGGGTGCGATCTCGTCGAGGAAATGGGCGACCCGGATGACCGGTTCCAGCTCAATCCCCGTGGCGTCATCGGTATCGGCGAACCCGGCGATCACCGCCTCGGCGTAGGGGAAGGACGCTCCGCCCCCCAGCGGGGAGACCGCGACGTCCGCCCGCGTCGCCCCCGCCCGGTGGGCAGCCTGATAGGCCAGCACAGCCTGCCCCGTCTGGGCGCAGAACCTCACCGTCACCGGCAGGCCGGCGGCCTCGGCGGCGGCGGAGACGAGCGCCGCGGCCCGGGCCGAGCCGGTGGCTCCCAGGGGATCTTGAAGGCAAATGGCATCGCAGCCCAGCCCGGCCAGGCCACGGGCCACCGCCGCCAGGGTGGGGATGGGGACGTCGGAGCAGACCACCACCCCCTCGACGGCAGCACCGGCGCCCTTCGCCGCACGCACCGCGGTGGCCAGGTTGGCCACGTCGTTGAGTGGATCGAGGAGCCGGAAGACGCCGATGCCGGCCTGGGCGGCGAGCCGGACGAAGGCCTCGACAACGTCGTCGGGGAGGTGGCGGTGGGCGACCAGCATCTGCCCGCTCAGGGTGGCCATCAGCGGGGTCCGGGGGGCGGCGGCGGCCAGGGCGCGAAGGCGCTCGAAGGGATCCTCGCCAAGGAACCGCAGCTGGGCCTCGAAGGTGGCGCCGCCAAAGACCTCGAGAGCGGAGAAGCCGCAGGCGTCGAGGAGCTCCGCCGCCCGGACGGCGTGGCGCTGGCGCAGGCGGCTCAGCATGAGTGCCTGCTGCCCGTAGCGAAGCGAGGTCTCGACGAGCTCCAGGCGCGGCATGATCGACCGATTGTATGGGGGATGGTGCCGGGTGGAGATTGGCGCGAAACGACGGTTCCCGGCGGTCGTTGATTTTCCGGTCTCGATGCCCGGTGCCGGAGCCCGTGGACCGGCCGCTCAGGCCTCGTGCGGCCCGGTGCCAGAAACGTCGAAGCCCTCGGGGAGACGCACCCGGCCGCTCATCTCCTGACGCCTGGCGCGCACTGTGGCGGCCAGGGCAGGGTCGCCGAGAGCGAGGATCCGGGCGGCGAGGTGCGCGGCGTTGCGCGCGCCCATCTCGCCGACCGCGACGGTCGCGACCGGGACCCCCGGGGGCATCTGCACAATGCTGAGGAGCGCGTCGAATCCCGACAGCGGGGTGCCGGCGAGAGGCACACCGATCACCGGCAGCGGGGTCAATGAGGCCAGCACGCCCGGGAGGTGCGCCGCCGCGCCCGCCCCGGCCACGAGCACGCGCAGCCCNNGGGAGATCGGACTCGCTGCCCATCACGATGCCGACACGCGGACTGCTCATCGCCTGCCTCCGGCGGGGAGGGTCGCGATGTCCGAGCGTGACCACATCCCCGCGAAGCGGACACGCTCGAGGTTCTCGTAGGCCCGGCGCCTGGCCGTCGCCACGTCGTCGCCCCGGCCGACGATGCCAAGCACCCGCCCCCCCGCCGACACCAGGCGTCCCCGCCCGTCCCGCGCGGTGCCCGCGTGGAAGCAGAGGGCATCATCGTCGAGGTCGTCCAGGCCGGTGATCGGGTCGTCCGTGCGCGGCGCCCCGGGGTATCCCTGCGCCGCGGCCACGACCACCACCGCCGCCCCGGCAACGACCGGCGAGGGGCCCGGGCCGGCGAGCTCCCCGCGCGCGGCGGCGAGGAGGAGGTCGAGAAAGCCCGGTCCCGCCAGGGGAACGACCACCTGGGTCTCGGGGTCGCCGAAGCGGGCGTTGAACTCGAGGACGCGGAACCCGTCCGGGCTCACCATCAATCCCACATAGAGGCAGCCGACGAAGGGGGTCCCGGCTTCCGCGAGGGCGGCCAGGGTGGGCTCGATGACCCGCTGCGCCACCTCTCCGAGAGGGGGGCATCCGTCCGTTGCGGGAGCGTAGGCCCCCATCCCACCGGTGTTGGGACCGCGGTCGGAATCGTGGGCACGCTTGTAGTCGCGCGCCGGCCAGAGGAGCTGGTAGCGGCGCCCGTCGCAGATCGCGAAGACGGAGACCTCGGTCCCATGCAGCCGCTCCTCGACGACGACGACGTTGCCGGCGTCCCCGAAGCGCCGCTCGTTGAGGCAGGAGGCGAGCGCGGCGAAGGCGTCCTCGCGGGTGTCGCAGACCGCCACACCCTTCCCGGCGGCGAGCCCGTCCGCCTTGACCACGCAGTGCCCGTCCAGCTCGAGGACGAAGTCGAAGAGATCGCTGCGGCTCTCGCCGGTCCCCGAGCGCCAGCGGGCGGTGGGGACGCCCGCGCGGTCCATCACCTGCTTGGCGTGGGTCTTGCTCCACTCGATCTTGGCGGCCGCCGACGAGGGGCCGAAGACGGTGAGGCCGGCCTCACGGCAGGTGTCGGAGACGCCCGCCGCCAGTGCCGCATCGGGCCCGACGATGACCAGGTCGACCTCCCGCTCCCGAGCCAGCCGGGCGACCGCGGGCGCGTCAGTGCCCGAGATGGTGACGTTGGTCCCGAGCTGGGCGGTGCCGCCATTCCCGGGCGCGCAGATGATCTCGGGGCGAGACTCGTGCCGGGAGCAGGCCCAGGCGAGAGCGTGCTCCCGACCCCCGGATCCGACCACCAGAACCCGCATCGAGGGGATTGTCGCGAATCGGAGGACGGCGGGGTCGCGCGAGTGCCGGCGAGCAGTGCATCTGCCCCATGCGATTCGAGTGCAGTTGACTTTGGCGGGGCCGCCAGGTGCCACCTACGCTGGGCTGCATTGATTCAAGCGGCCTCAAGGAGGACCGACCGTGAGGTCTCGGCAGACCCTCTGGCTCACTGCGCTGGCAACCGCCCCGCCGGTCCTGGTCACCCTGGCGATGGTTGGGCCGCTGTCGGTCCAGGCTGCGGCTGCCGGCACAGCGCCGACCTCCTCGAGCGGCCTCGCCCCGTCGGAGAGGTTTGAGCTGGGCGTCGCCCTGGTGGCACTCGGGATTCTCATCCTGGCCGTCACCATCGTCCGGCTGCGCATCCAGAACCGTCAGCGGCGGTCGCCGGTGGTCGTGGGGTCCCGGTGGCGGAAGGTCACCGACACCTGGGGCTACGCAGCGGCACCGTCCTCCCGGCCTTCGGCCTCGCGGGCCACCGCCAGGTCCAGCTGGTAGCCGGCCCGCCTGCTCCCGCTACTCCCACTCGATCGTGGACGGCGGCTTGCTGCTGATGTCGTAGACGACCCGGTTGACCCCGGCCACCTCGTTGACGATGCGCCTGCTCATCAGACCGAGCACGTCATAGGGAACCCGAGCCCAGTCGGCGGTCATCGCATCGTCGGACTCGACGATCCGGATGGCGACGACGTTGGCGTAGGTGCGCCCGTCTCCCATCACCCCCACCGAGGAGATGGGGGTCAGGATCGCGAATGACTGCCACACCTTCCGGTAGAGCCCGCTGCGCTTGACCTCGTCAATCACGATCCAATCAGCCGCCCGCAGCACCTCCAGCCGCTCCCGCGTCACCTCGCCGATCACCCGGATCGCCAGCCCCGGTCCGGGGAAGGGCTGGCGCCAGACCATGTCCTCGGGAAGCCCCAACTCGGTGCCCACCCGGCGGACCTCGTCCTTGAAGAGGTACCGGAGTGGTTCGACGAGCTGGAAGCGGAGGTCGGCCGGGAGGCCGCCCACGTTGTGGTGGGTCTTGATGGTGCGAGCGTTGGGGGTGTCATGGGAAGTGGACTCGATCACGTCCGGATAGAGGGTGCCCTGGGCGAGGAAGTCGATGTCCCCCAGCCGCCGCGCCTCGGTCTCGAAGACCTCGATGAAGGTGCGCCCGATCCGGCGCCGCTTCTCCTCGGGGTCGGTGACCCCGGCGAGGGCGTTGAGGAAGCGATCGGTGGCGTCGACGTGGACCAGGTTGATGTGGCGCTGGTGGGACATGACCTCGACCACGCGCCGGCCCTCGTCACGCCGGAGCAGCCCGTTGTCCACGAAGACGCAGGTGAGCTGGTCACCGATGGCCCGGTGCACCAGGGTGGCGGCCACCGCCGAGTCGACCCCACCGGAGAGGGCGCAGAGAATGCGGCCGCCGCCCACCCGCGAGCGGATGTCGGCGATCGCCCTCTGGACAAAGGCGGCGGGCTCCCAGGTCAGCGCGCACTTGCAGACGCGGGTCAGGAAGTTGGCGAGCAGCTGCTTGCCCGCGGGGGTGTGGACGACCTCGGGGTGGAATTGGATGCCGAAGCGCCCGAGCGGGCCGGCGAATGCTGCGTAGGGTGAGTTCAGCGAGTGGGCTATGGGCCGGAAACCCTCGGGAAGCCCGGTGATGATGTCGCCGTGGGACATCCACACCGCGGTCTCGGAGGGGATGCCTTCAAAGATCCCGGCCGGCTCGTCGATGTCGAGCTGGGCCGCCCCGTACTCGCGCCGGCTGGCCGGCTCCACCACGCCGCCCAGGTCGTGGGCCAGCAGCTGCATCCCGTAGCAGATCCCGAGGATGGGCAGCCCGAGGTCGTAGATCGCCGGGTCGGGATGGGGCGCACCCTGCTCGTACACGGAGGCCGGCCCCCCACTGAAGATGAGCCCGCGGGGAGCCCGGCGCCGGATCTCCTCGGCGCTGATGTTCCCAGGCACCAGCTCGGAGTAGACCCGGGCCTCGCGCACGCGCCGGGCGATGAGCTGGGCGTACTGGCTGCCGAAGTCGAGCACGAGGACGCCGTCCTGCGCGGCCGGTTCCGGAGGCGTTNNCGCCGGGCTCTGGGCCACGCCGGCACCCACCTCAAACCCCCATGCCGACACGCTGCTCGCGCTGCTGCACCTTGCCCTCGGTCTTGATGGCGGGCGCGACCACCATCTCGGTCTCCTGGAAATCGGAGATGGTGCGCGCGCCGCAGACCCCCATGGCGCTCTTCAGAGCACCCACCAGGTTCATCGATCCGTCGTCGACGTGAGCCGGGCCGCGGAGGATCTCCTTCAGCGAGCCCTTGATCCCGGTTCGGATGCGCGTCCCCCGGGGGAGGTTGGGGTCGGGCGTGGCCATCCCCCAGTGATTGCCCCGGCCCGCGGCCTCCTCAGCCGAGGCGAACACCGAGCCGATCATCACGGCGTCGGCGCCCGATGCGAAGGCCTTGGTGACGTCTCCGCCCAGGCGCATCCCCCCGTCGGTGATGACGGCAACGTACTCGCCGCTGCGACGGAGGTGGTCGTCCCGCGCCGCCGCGCAGTCACTGGTTGCGGTGACCTGAGGGACCCCCACGCCGAGCACGGCGCGGGTGGTGCAGGCGGCACCCGGACCGACGCCGACCAGCAGGCCCTTGATGCCGGTTTCCATCAGCTCCAGGGCGGTCGCATAGTCGACGCAGTTGCCGACCACAACCGGGATGCTCAACTGAGAGGTCAGGTCGCGGAAGGAGAGCTGCTCGTGGCCGTGGCTGATGTGGCGCGCGGTGAGCACCGTGCCCTGGACCACCAGGCAGTCAGCACCGGCCTCCTGGACGATCCCGGCCCGGCGGGCCGCCTGGGCGGGGATGGTGGAGACGGCGCAGGGGCCGCCTCCCTTCTTGATGTCCTCGATCCGCCGGCCGATCAGGCCATCCTGGATCGGGGCCTGGTAGATCTTCTGGAGCAGGACGTTGACCTCGGACGGAGGGGCGGCGGCGATCGCCGCGAGCACCTCCGACGGGTCCTCGTACCGGCACTGGACGCCGTCCAGGTTGAGGACGGCCAGCCCGCCCAGCCGGCCCATCTCGACGGCGAATCTGACGTCCACCACCCCATCCATGGCAGCCGCCAGGAAAGGGATGGCAAGCGTCATCCCGCCGAGGTTCAGGCCGACCTCGACCTCGTCGGGGTCGATGGTCACCCGTCCGGGGACGAGGGCCACCTCATCGAATCCATAGGTCCGGCGGGCGCGCTTGGAGCGCCCCAGCTCAACCTCCATCTCGCCTCCCCCCGACCCCCCTTCTGGCCGGCCGCACGAGGTGCTCTCCCATCGCCGAATGGTACCAGAGGCCTCTCGAGGCCCGTCCCCCATCTGGTGGCGGGTGTTCGGCCGAGCACAACATCTAGTGCCATGGACAATCCCGGTCAGGTTTGGGAAGGATCAGCGCCGGGGCGGGGAGGCGCCGGACGGGCGGGCGCGAGGCTCAGGTGAGCAGGGCGCGGAGGACGGCGCTGGCCTCCGCGGTGCTCCGCGCCTTCTGCCGGAGCGACGCCGCGAGCACCCGCATCCAGGCTTCGAAGCTGATCTCCTCGGTCAACCCGTTGAGGACCTGGACCTCGCGGCAGACCAGCCCGTCCCGGGTCATCTCGGCCTGCAGGATGTCGTCGCCGACCCGTACCGCGATCCTGCGGATCGGCCGTCG
>PLOF01000026.1 GCA_003142035.1 Candidatus Dormiibacterota bacterium | reverse complement strand
TCTGGGCGCCCCGACCAGCGGGTGAACTCGCGGTCAGTTCTGAATTCGGCTGGAGCACTTGCTTTGATGCTGTCCAGGCCCGGCCGGGGACCTGGGGTGCATAAGCAAGTGCTGCAGTGCGCCGCCGTTGTTGAAGCAAGCTCTCTATCACCGCCGCACCGGCAGGACAGCGGGGTCCTACGGGTACTCCGGAGCAGTCCCCAGGCGCGGTAACGGCTTCGATTAGGTCCGGAACCGTCGCCGGCGACAGCACTGGCGGCGTGGCCGTCGCGAGGCTGGTGAGGTCGCCCATCCCCGGACACCAATGGTCGACATTGGAGGCCTGTGCCCATGCGATCAAGCTACATGCCTCGCCCTACACTCTCTCCACGACATCGCGGTCGTCAGCCGGCCCCCGCCACATCCGTCGGCCGGGCTGGTGCTCGCCGGGACGGCTGCGGAGTGTGAGCGCGACGCGGTGCCAGGCATTGATGACCACAATGGCCCAAACGAACTGGGCGAACTCCTCCTCGTCGAAGTGCTTGCGGGCGACCTCGTAGGCTGCGGGTGGCACGTGGGTGTCGGCGATGCGCGCGATCGCGTCAGTGAGAAGCAGTGCGGCTCGCTCGCGTTGGCTGAAGAACGGGCCTCGTGCCAGACGGCGACGGCGTGGAGCCGCTGCTCGGTCTCGCTCCGGGCTCTCGCATCGAGGGCGTGCAGGTCGACGCAATAGGCGCAACCGTTCAGGATGGATGCTCGCAGGCCGACGAGGTCCCGGAGAGACGAGGCCAACTCTACGGCGGAGTCGAGGGCGGCCATCACCCGAGAGGCGCGTGGCGCTCGCGTCGAGAACTCTAGCCGCGGCTCCTCGAAGGCGATGGGACTGCTTAGGGCGCTATCGGGCACGTCGAGGTCCTCCCAAAATGGTGAGTGCGGCTTGACCGTGACGATCGCCGGCAAGTCATCGGTGGGACTGGCGTCAGATGAGAAGGCGCCGGGGCGCAGCCCGACGCCATGCCTCCATGACTAGCTCCTTCGTCAGGGTCTTGTCGGCCACGTCGAGCCGGGCGGTGATCCAGCCGTGACGGCCGAGATAGGCGGCGATGGTGAAGGTATCGGGGTTGGCGCCCACCACCGCCCGCTGTGCCTCGACGGAGGACTTGAGGGTCGCCGAGGAGCCGTCCCGGGCGAGGGTGGCAAACAGCTTGTTCCCAACGCGGAAGGTCGGTCTTCCCCAGGTCGCACGTTCGCTCACCTCGGGCAGGGACATGGCCACGGCGCGGATCTGCCCGGGGGTCATGGGATGTCCCTGGCGATGGAGACGAATTCGGGCTGGTCGAGCAGACGAAGCCAGGTGCCGTCAGCTTGTCGACGGCAGACCTGCGCCCGGGCACCGGCAGCGTCCCTGGGTGGTGTCGACGTGAGGGCGATATCGCCGCTCACCAGAGTGGGGAGCGGAGCCTCCTGTTCGAAGTGGGGGCCCTTGGACAGGATCTTCTCCCACAACGTCTGGATGGCGGCGCGGCCGACCGTCGTGCCGCCGGGAGGGTAGGCCATGACGGCGTCCTGCTCGTACAGCGCGGCGATCCCGGCAGCATCGCCGGCGTTGCCTCGCTCGACGAACAGCCGGGTCAGATCCTCTGGCTTCTGGGCTCGTTCCTGGTTCGACATGACTTCTCTCCTTGTGGCTCGGGTCTTTGCGCAGTACAGTCTGAGAGCCGCAGATCGATAAGTCCAACCGATTGAACTACTAGGATCTAGAAGATACAGTCATGGAACTCAGACAGCTCGAATATCTCGTGGCGGTCGCCGAGGAGGCGAATTTCACCCGCGCCGCGGAGCGCGTGCACATCAGCCAGTCCGGGGTCAGCGCCCAGATCCGGCAGCTCGAGACTGATCTTGGCGCCACCCTCATCGACCGGTCGGGTCGCCGGGCCACCTTGACGACCGCCGGTTCGGCCGCGCTCGTGCACGCTCGTGCCGTGTTGACATCGGTCGACGCCATGCGGCAAGCGGTCGACGACGTCAACGGGCTGGTGAGAGGCCGGCTGACTATCGGCATGGTCACAGCGTGCACTGTCGCCCCGCTGTTCGAAATCCTCGCTGCGTTCCATCACGCGCACCCGGGAATCGAGGTCACGCTGGCCGAGGACGACTCCGATCGTCTGATTCAACGAGTTCGCTCCGGTGAGGTCCACCTGGCGTTGGTCGGAGCCGCCGGCGCTCCGCCGTCGGGGTTGGACGCACTCGTCCTCGTCAGCGAACATCTCGTTGCGGCCGTCCCGTTCGACCACCCTCTGGTCAAACGGCGCCGGATCTCCCTCGCCGACATCAGCGACTACCCCATCGTGAGCATGCCGGAGGGAACCGGGGTTCGCGCTGTGTTCGACCAAGACTGCGCCCGCAAGGGCATACGTCACAACATCGCCCTCCAGGCCAGCGCGCCCGGGACCGTCGCCGACCTCGCCGCCCGTGGCCTCGGCATCGCCATCCTCACCGAGTCGATGGCCGCCAACCACACCGACCGCTTGAAAGCGCTGCCCATCCGTGACTCGACAACTCTCGCCATCCTGGCCTTCATCTGGGCCGCAACCGACACGCCCGCTCTGCGAGAGCTCCTCCGGCATATCCGCCAGTTCGTGACCACTGGCACAGATACGAGCAAGAGGGTCGCGCCGGCTTGACCAACGGCAATGGCGCCGCCCTGACACGCACCTTCGTGCGGGCTCGCGAGTCCTTCCTGGAGCCTCGTCTCCGGCCGTGGGTCACGGTCGTCCGGATGCGGCAACGGAGTTCGGCTCGGCGCCAGCTCTCAGGAGTGGCGCAGCAGTTGGTACCCGGGGCCGAACGTCGCGTCCTGCCTCAATCGGAGCCGGCAAGTTCGAAGAACGCCCGAGCCATGTCGGCCACCATGGTGGGCCTGACCCGCTTTGACGGACACATTTGTTAGGCCGAGCACACAGCGGCCTGTTCGGATTCGTAGTCTGCCGGACTCCGGTTGCCGAGCGTCGAGTGGCGGCGCTCCCGGTTGTAGAAGACCTCGATGTACTCGAAGATGGCGCTCCTCGCCGCCGCCCGGGTCGGCCAGTTGTGGCGGTAAAGGAGGTCGAACCTAAGCGTCGAGAAGAAGCTCTCGGCCACCGTGTTGTCCCAGCAGTTGAAGGCCGCAACTCCGCATCCGAAGGCGAGTGTCCGCCGCTGACCGGTCACGGGCTTGTCTGGGCGATACCGGTGGCGTTGCTCGTGGCGCAACTGCCGTGGCGCCACCGTGCGGTCGTGCGATAACACATCCGGTTTACAGATATAGCTGGAAACTGGTATTCTGTTCGCATGAACCACACTGAGGTCGTGTGGCGCGAGTTGCTCGCCCAGGAGGAGTCGCTCGGCCGCCGGCGCTACCCGAACCTCGCCTCCGTCGCCGCCGAGCTGGGTCTCCCCATGTCCACGGTGCACCGCGCCCTGCAGCGGCCGATGGCGATCGGCGCTGTGACCCGCCGGCCGGGCGGTGGCTTCAGCCTGGTCGACCCCCTGCGCCTGCTCCTGCTCTGGGCTGGCCGTCGCGACATGGCCAGTGACCTGGCGATCCGGCGCGAGATCGGGGCCCCAGCCACCGAGGTGGAGTGTCAGCTTCCGGAGAGCTTCCTCCTGAGCGGCTTCGGGGCCGTCGTGGCGCGGCGTGGGGGCAATCGGGTTTCGGACTACGACCGGGTCGTCTGCTACGGTGACCCGGCGCGCCTACCCGATCCATGGCCTGCTGGGGAGCGAGGCGGCAGCACCGTCCTCGAGGTGCACGCGCCCGATCGATGGCTGGGCCGGTACGGGCCGGTGGTGCCGCTCTGCCAGGCGTTCGTCGATCTCTTCAACACCCCGGGCTGGCCGGCCGCTCGCTTCACCGACAGCCTCATCGGGGAGCTCACGCGTGCCGCCTGAGTTCTACCCTCCCGAGCTGACGCAACTCAGCGAGCGGACTCTTGGCGAGGTCCTGGCCGTCGTCCCGGAGGCCATTCTCATCGGTGGGTGGGCCAGCCACTTTCGGGCGGGGGCGCCCCGAAGCCACGACATCGACCTCGTCCTGCAGCCTCATGAGCTGGAGATTCTGGCTGCCCGCTGGCTGGTGACCAAGACGATCCACCTGGGCACGAAGTGGCGTTCGGAGGTCAACGGTATCCACGTCGACCTCTACGTCCCTCACCAGTCGACTCTGGGCACGCGGCTGCAGCTGCCGGTGAGCGCTCTCCCTTCCCACGCGGTCAGCCTGGAGGGGCGGCGTGTGCTGGACGCGCCAGCTCACCTGGCGACCAAGCTCGCCGCTCTCCTCGACCGTCCCGACACCTTGCCCGGGGAGAAGGATCGTGAGGAGGTGTGGCTGCTCCTGCGGAGCGAGGCGCCGGATCCCGGCCAACTCGCCGCGGTCCTCGGCGCGTCAGCACTCGAGGGATCGGCTCTCACCCCTGCGGTCGATGAGGCGCTTGGCTACCTCCGCGACCTCCCTCTCTCGAGGCCGGAACGCGCGTGGCTCCGAGCCACCTCTGCGCACCTCGGCGCGGCGGTGGCCGAGCTAAGGGGTGCCGACCGGACGGCCGCCCTTGTCGAGCCCCCACCGGTGGCTCGCGCCAGCGGGTCCCAGGCGGTACACGGCAAGCGGGATAGGGACCGCAAGGCGGACGAGCACCGGGCACGGCACGAGTCCCCGCAGCATCGGGGTCCGAGCGCCAGGCTGTAGCGGGAGGAGCAGCCACCGTATTGCTTCCGGAACTGTTCCTGACCTTTCAAGCAAGTGGCGGCTGGGAGCACGGACAGCGAAGCAAGTGGTCCAAGCGAATTCACGATGGCCTATGCGAGCGACGAAAGTCGAGAGCACTTGCTTTGGGAGCAAGA
>PLOF01000065.1 GCA_003142035.1 Candidatus Dormiibacterota bacterium | reverse complement strand
GAGTCCTGCAGGGGGTACTGGTGTGCGACGAGATGAGCACCTTGGGCCCGATAACAGCGTACCCGCCACATGCGTTACACCGCATTGGTTGCCCCCCACAGCATCGTGGTCCGTCTTACGGGGTCAGGCCCAGCTGTCAAGGGCGACATCTGCCTTGGCGGGGCGCCCGGCGGGCCTTTGAGCCCGGGACTCCCTGCAGGTAAACCGGCGTCGCCGCTCCGGGGTTTTTACGACGTGGTCCAATTACCGACCGTGGAGGGTGCCCCTGCCGACAAACGCGACGACGCAGGCTTCGAGGCGGTGGCCCGGCGCGAGGCCCGCCATCTCTTCGGTATTGCCTATACGATCCTGCGCGACCCGGTAGAGGCTGAGGACGCCGTCCAGGACGTCTTGGTGCGTGCCTGGCGGGCCTGGCGCCGCACCGACCGATTCGCTGACCAGGGACCCTGGCTGACCCGGATCTGCGTCAATCGCAGCCTGAGTCGCCGCCTCCACCTTCGCCGGCTCCGGACTAGGGAGACAGCCCTGCACGCGCAGGTGATGGGCCACGACCCCGAGCCCTTCGATCCCGAGCTTGCGCGAGCCTTTGACGGCCTCACGTCGCAGCAGCGCGCGGTGGTCATGCTCCACTACTTCTTCGGCTACTCGCTCGACGAGTCTGCTGAGATCATGGGTTGCCGGCCCGGGACCGCGCGCAGCCATTTGCATCGCGCCCTAGTCGCTCTCCGGGAGGTGATGAGCCGATGACCGACGACGAGCTCGACCAGGAGAGCCGCGCCCGGCTCCGACGCTTCCTTGGGGAGTCGACATCTCACCCAGCTCCCGCCGGACTCGAGGACTGGCTGGCGCCGCCGCGCCGGCGCCGCCGCTTTGGCGCACGGGGAATCGGTGCGGTAGTGGTCTTCGTGGTCGTGGCCGCCGTCACGGCTGCGATCCTCGTGGTCGCGACAGCTGGCTCCGGTGCGCACCGTCACACGGTGGTGCAGCGCACCCCCAGCCCGTCCCCGGTGGCACCCTCGCCGGTGTTCGGACCCACAGCGGATCAGGTCGGAGCAGGAATCGAGCGCCTCACCGGTGGGGGTTGGGCACTGGTGCAACCGCCCACGGCGCCCCCTGCCAAGAGCGGTCCAGGGGCGAGTATGCCGGTGTTGCAGGCCATCGCCTGCCCGGCACCGGGCGACTGCTGGGCGGTCGGCGAGGTCAACGCGCACGGGCTGATCGATCATCTGGCTGGCGGTTCGTGGAGCGTCGCCGCCCAGCCCTCCTCCGTCCTCGACGTGATCTCCTGCGCAAGCTCCACCGACTGCTGGGCAGTTGGTGGCTCGGCCGCGAACCAGTCGACGGCCGCGTTCGAGCACTACGACGGTCGCGTCTGGAGCGCAGCCGTTGGCCCGCCACAGGGGGAGATCCTCAGCATGACCTGCCCGACGTCCAACGAGTGCTGGGCGGTGGGGGCCACGAGTCCGAACTCAACCGCGCTCGAGCCCGTGCTTGAGCCCCTTCTCGAGCGGTATGACGGCACCGGATGGACGGTCGTCACCGGGCCGCCCAGTCCGACGGGCAGCGGACCCGACGAGATCGACCTCCGGGCGGTCACGTGTGCCAGCTCCGATGACTGCTGGGCGGTGGGCAGCGACTCCTCGACCTCCTCCGGCCTGATCTGGCATTACGACGGGACCGCATGGGTGGTGGCCTTTGGGTCCACGAGTCTGAGTCGGTTTTCGTTAGAGAGCGTCAGCTGTTCGGGACCGGACGAGTGCTGGGCGGTCGGAAATGGCGTGGTCCACTACGACGGCACCGGGTGGAGCGTCCTCAGTGCTCCGTCATGGCCGGTAACTGGACCGCCTGCTCTCGTGGCCGTCACCTGCGCCGGGCCCAACGACTGCTGGGCGGTCGGGTCCGTGGACAACTCGGGCGCCGCCGCCGAGGAGACGCTGGTTGAGCAGTGGCAGGGCAGCGAGTGGACATCGGTGGTGTCGACCCCTTCGACCGGCGTCCAGCTCAACGGCGTGGCCTGCTCGGCGCCCGACGACTGCTGGGCGGTCGGCGACGCCACCAATGTGTCGGCGTCCGGTAGCCCGCTCAGCTCCACGTCGCCTCCCTCTCCGGGCTCTGGGGGCGGAGGCTCCAACATATCTCCGGCCACCCCGATCCCTGGCTGCGACTCCGCGTATCAGGATGACCTCGCGGCCGTGGCGCCCTCTCCTCTGCCCGCCGCCGAGTACACGCAACTCGATCACGGCCTCCTGTTCAGCTACGGATACGGCTCGGGACCCGTGTACCTGACCGGTCAGCTCGTCTGGTACGGGTCCGGCGACGAGACCGCGATCATGGTCGACCCCAGCGTCCGTGATCCGGTCACGGTGAGCTTCACTGGCCCGACCGGGAGCAGCGCGACCTTCGAGGGCGAGCAGACCGTCACCATCGCACCCACCGCGAACGGCTGGGCCTTCGTCGAGGGTCGGCTCATGCCCACCGCCGCCGGCTGCTGGACGATGCAGGCCACGTATGGTTCGAGCACTGAGAGGGTGGCTTTCACGGTGGCACCCGGTTCACCTCCCCCCGGGTGAGCCGCGTGCCTACCTTCCGATCTGAGCGAGCAGGCAGAAGGAAGGCCAGCCGCCTTCTAACAGGGTGCGGAAGTAGCGTCTCT
>PLOF01000092.1 GCA_003142035.1 Candidatus Dormiibacterota bacterium | reverse complement strand
ACCCGGGCCAGCAGCTCCCCGAACTCGAACGGCTTGACCAGGTAGTCGTCGGCGCCCAGCTCCAGCCCGTGGATGCGGTCGGTGGTCTCGTCGCGAGCGCTCAGGATGATGATCCCCCGCCGCGGTTCCCCGGCGATCGCCCGGCAGAGCTCAAATCCGTCCAGCCGGGGCATCATCACGTCGAGGATCACCAGGTCCGGCTTGAACTCGTCGACGGCACGGAGCCCCTGGTGCCCGTCGCCCGCGGTGGCCACCTCGTAGCCCTCGTGGTGGAGGCCCAACGCAATGAAATCGGTGATCGCCGGCTCGTCGTCGACGACCAGGATGCGGCCGCGTTCGGTCATCTCGCATTCGAGTATATGGGCCAATCAGTCCACTCGCGAGGCCAGGCGCCCGCTTCTCATCGACCTCTCAGCGCGGTCGGGCTTGATCCGGGGGCTGCCGAAATCCGGATAAGGGGGCATCAAGAGCTGGGTCGTTAGACTGCCCGGAATGTCCTCCAAGGCAGCCGGCGTCGTCGCCTGGCTCAGCCGCCGCCCCGCCTGGGCCCGCCGCTCCGGCCCGATGGTCGCCGTCGGTCTCGGCTATGTCGTGGTGGTCGCCGGGATCATGATCTGGCGCGGCATCTCGGTCTCGCCCGACTACCTCCTGCTCATCTTCATCCCGGTGGCGCTTCTGAGCGGCCGGTTCTTCCGCTTCCTCGGGGACTGGGTGCCGTTCATCGCCATCTTCCTGGGATGGGAGGCGATGCGCGGGATCGTCCACAACGACGGCATCGCACCCCAGGTGGCGAGCCTCGCCAACCTCGAGAAGTGGCTCTTCTTCGGCCACGATCCCAGCCAGGTCCTGCAGCACGCGGTGAGCGGCACCACGCTGCACGTGCTGGCGGTGGCCGCGACCGTCGTCTACTTCTGCCATTTCTTGGTGCCATTGCTGGTCGGGCTGGTGCTCTGGCTCAAGGACCGCGCCCAGTACCTGCGCTTCGTCACCGCGCTGCTCGGGATGTGCATGGTCGGGTTCGTCTTCTTCATGCTGGTGCCGACGGCGCCGCCCTGGTACGCGGCCCAGGATCACGTGCTGAGCGGGGTCACCGACCTGATCAACTCGCAGCACACGCTGCCGAGCGCCATCAGCCCCTTCTACAGCCTGCTCAACCCCAATTCGACCGCCGCCTTCCCCTCGCTGCACGCGGCGTTCCCGTTCCTCTGCTTCCTCTCGCTGCGTCGCGTCTATCCACGCGGCTCCTGGATCCTGTTCGGCTGGTCGTGCCTGGTGTTCGTGAGCGTCGTCTTCCTCGGCGAGCACTACGTCATCGACGTGATCGGAGGGGTGCTGCTCGCCTCGGGCGCGTGGTGGGTGATGATGCGTGCCGTCGTGCCCCACGTCACCGTTCTGCGCACCGCACGCCCGGTCCTCGAGGCTCCTGCCGCAACGGCGGGCACCGAGCGTGCCTGAGCGCATCCGTCTCGGCGAGGGCCTGAGCGCCGCCGAGGCCCACAGCCACACCCTCGCCAGCGACGGCATGGTCACCTCGGTGGAGCTGGTGCGCGCCGCCGCCGCCATCGGGCTCTCGGTCATCTGCATCACCGACCACGACACCCTCTCCCCCCTCGAGGAGGCCACCGAGATCGGCGCCCAGCTGGGCGTGGACGTGGTCCCGGGGGAGGAGGTGACCTGCGCCTTCCCACCCGGCATCCACGTGGTGGCCCTCTTCATCGACCGGGCGATCCGGATGCACATGTCCGTGGAGGACACCGTCGACGCCATCCACGACGCCGGCGGTCTGGCGGTGGTGGCCCACCCCTTCATGCCCACCTGGTTCGCCTCGATCACCGAGGGCCGGCTCCGCCGCCTCCTGGAGCAGCGGACCATCGACGGCATCGAGGTCCGCCACACCGCCCCGGTGCTGCCCGGCACCTGGAAGCGGCTGGACGAGTTCTGCGCGGCGCACCGGGAGCGCGTGGGGGCGCTGCTGGCGGCCGGGGACAGCCATTTCGGCATCCACGACCTGGGCCGGATGGTCTCGGTCTACCCGGGGAGCGGGGCCGCCGACCTCCGCCGGGCCATCGAGGCGCGCACCACCTCGCCGCTCCGGGCACTCCATCCGGCGGGGCCGCCGCTCTCCATGCGGCTCGGGCAACAGCGCCGCTCGCTGATCGAATTGAACCTCAAACGGTGGCGGGGGGTCGTGGGAGGCCGCCCCGGCTCCCCGAGCGCGGGCGCCGTGCGGCGGTAGAATCGATCATTGAGGGGTGGCCGGCGGCTCTGATCGCCGGCCCCGGACTGGCCCGCTTAGCTCAGTTGGTAGAGCAGGGGACTCTTAATCCCTTGGTCACAGGTTCGAGTCCTGTAGCGGGTACCACGTTCTTCTGAAGGCGCGACCCCGCCGCCCGGCGCGTTGGAGGCTCCGTGGATCTCTCGCAACGACCGCTGCTCATCTTTGACGGCGAGTGCGGCTTCTGCACCGCCTGTGCCACGTGGGCCGGACGGAGGCTCCAGGACGCTGACGTCGTGCCCGGGCAGCAGGTCGACGTTGCTGCACATGGCCTGACGGCGAGGGACGTGTCAGCGGCCGCATGGTGGGTCGACGAGCGGGGGGGCCTCTATCGCGGCCACCGAGCCATCGGAAAGGCACTGCAGGCGTGTGGCGGGTGGTGGCGGTCGGTGGGCTTCCTGTGCCTGATCCCGCCCTTCTCCTGGGTGGCCTGGGCCGTCTATGGTCTGGTCGCTCGCTTCCGGCACCGGCTTCCCGGCAGCACGCCCGCGTGCCGGCTGACGTCAGACGACCGATCCGGCAGCGCCCCAGTTGACGATTCGGGGCAGGATTGAGCTTGCCCACCGACCCTCCCGCAATGAGCGGGACTGGCACCATCTCGCGCCGGCTGGTCGCTCTGCTCGCGATCGCCAGCGGTCTGGCCGTGGCGAATCTCTACTACGCGCAGCCCCTCCTCCACGAGCTGGCCGGGGCCTTCGGCGCCAGCTCGGCCGCGGCCGGGCTCGTCGTGACCGTCACCCAGCTCGGCTACGCTGCCGGCCTTCTCCTCCTGGTCCCGCTCGGGGACCTGGTACCGCGTCGCCGGCTGGTGGTCCTGGTTCTGCTGGTCGCCGCCATTGCCCTCGCCGGCTCGGCCCTCGCCGGCAGTCTTGCGATCTTCGAGGCGGTGGCGCTGGCGGTCGGCTGCGCCTCCGTGGTGGCCCAGGTGCTGGTGCCCATGGCGGCCGACCTTGCCGCTCCCGAGCGCCGCGGCCAGGTGGTGGGCACCGTGATGAGCGGGCTGCTGATCGGGATCCTCCTTTCCCGAACGCTCTCGGGGCTGGTGGCGGCGGTGGCCGGCTGGCGGACCGTCTTCTGGTCGGCGGCCGTGGCCATGCTGCTGCTGGCGCTGACCCTCCGGCTGGCGCTGCCTCTCGAGAGGAAGTCCCCGGGTATGGGCTACCCGGCACTTCTCCGGTCGACGGCAGCCCTCGTCCGGCGGGAGCCGCTGCTGCGCCGGCGCTCGCTCATCGGGGCGCTGGGATTCGCCGCCTTCAGCGCCCTCTGGACCACCATCGCGTTCCTCCTCTCCGGCCCGCCCTACCACTACGGTCTCGCCGTGATTGGGCTCTTTGGGCTGGTGGGGGCGGCCGGAGCCCTCTGCGCCAGCTTCGCGGGACGCGTCGCGGACCGCGGTTGGGCGCGGCCGGCGACCCTGACCTTCGCGCTGCTGGTGGCGGCCGCCTTCCTGCTGCTGCTGGCGGCGCGCACTCTGCTCCTACCCCTGATCGTGGGGATCGTGCTCCTGGACATCGGCGTGCAGGGCAACCACATCACCAGCCAGACCCTCATCTACCGGCTGCGCGGCGACGCTCGGAGCCGCATCACCAGCGCCTACATGACGGCGAACTTCCTGGGCGGCGCGGCAGGATCGGCCGCCGCCGGCGCCCTCTACGCTGGGCGGGGGTGGACGGGCGTCTGCGTACTGGGCCTGGTCATCGCCGCGAGCCTCGTCTCCGTGTGGATCTGGGACGCGCTCCGGCCGATCGCTTCCGCTGCGGCGGTGGCTGGCTGACAGCTCCGAGCGGGCAACCACGTTGGCGACGCCGCCTGCGACGGGGTCTCCCCGGACCGCCGCGTCTCAGCGATCAGCCATCCCCGCGCGTGTCGACACGGAAGGCCGGGTAGCCGGGCGCGATCCGCGCCAGGTCGGCATCCGGGACGTCCGGGCCCACCCCCTGGAAGAAGGCGCCGATCTCCACCTTCCAGCGGCGGAGGTACTCGCGCAGGACGGTGAGCTTCTCATCGTCCGCCAGCTCGGTCAGCGCGACCGGCTCACGACGGCGGCCGACGCGCAACTCCACGTCGCAGCCGGCGCGGACGTTGCGCACCCACTGGGTCACCCCCCGGGGGGCCACCAGGTACCGCGACCCCTCATGGGTGAGGAGGTTCACCGGGGTGGTCCGCCAGAGCCCCGTCTTGCGACCGCGCACCGCCAGGATCCGCGAGCCGAGGACGCTGATCCCGACGCGGGTCAGCCCCGCGACCATCCGGTTGAAGACGTTGGTCGTGAACCAGCCGGGGCGGAGGTAGCGGGTCGCCACGACCTCATTCTCCGCGGATCAACCTCAGGACGCGCCCCGATACGCGTAGACGTTCCGGTGCACGAACCGGTCGATCGGACGGCGCACCCGCAGCTGGGGGCGTGGCTCGCCCGCCTGGTGGCCGAGGCGGCAGGCGAAGGCGATCCGAAGGTGGCTCGGGATCAAGAGCAGGCTGCGCAACCCGTCCTCGACACCTTCCCCGCCGAAGACACTCATGATCTGCATCCCGATGCCCCGGGCCTGGGCCATGAGCCACATGTTCTGCATCAGGCATCCGAGACCAATGATGCCGAGGAAGTCGCCCTCGGAGGCCGGCGCCCGCCGGTGCGGGTCGTAGAGGACGATGAGGACCATCGGGCAGGAGCGCGTGGTCGCCTCCAGGGTCGCCGGCTCACCACTCGTGTCCAGCTGCGCGTCCGGGGTCCGCCACGACGGCGGGAACATGGTCGCGAGCAGCCCGGTGCCCTTGCGCATCAGCTCCTCTTCGCTGAACGAGAGCTGGGCGTAGTTCTCCTTGAGGAAGTCGCCGGATCCGGCGGACTGGAGGCGACCGACAGCGGCCAGGGTGGACGGGTCGTCGATCACGACGATCTCGTAGTTCTGCATGTTGTGGGGGGTCGGCGCCCACCTGCCCGCTTCGAGAATCGCCTCGAGATCCGCTGCCCCCACCGTCTGCGAGGCGTCGCAGGGGCCGCGCTCCGAGTGGCGGTTGCGGATGATCTCGCCGAGGCAGGTAGCGGCGTCGAGCGCTGGGGTGTCAGGCATGTCGGTCGCCCTCGTGACTCTCTTCTGGTATCGGCTCTGATATCGGCCGCAGGATGGCAGGATGCCGCACCCCCGCGCGGAGTGCTGCCCGCTACGCCGGCAGTCCCCAATACGCGGGGTCGCCGAGCACCGTGTTGGCCGCCACCGTCTGGAGGGTGTGGGCCTCACCGTTCGGAAGGCCATCGTCGTAGCCCAGCCCGACCGGGCTCTGCCGAAAGATGGTCGCGTAGAAGACGCAGGCTGCGAGGTACGTGCCGCTCACGGTGGGATGGCTGCCGTCGGACTGCCACAGATTCGGATGCGACGCCGCCCTGACCACCGTCTCCCAGGCGGCACCCACCGGCGCCACCGGAACGCCGAGCTGATCCGCGATCCCCATGTAGCCGGTGTCGATCGCGGCCTGCATGCTTGGGTAGTCGGGAAGACCCTCCTCCGGCCAGCC
>PLOF01000125.1 GCA_003142035.1 Candidatus Dormiibacterota bacterium | reverse complement strand
TGAGCGCGGAGTCGCTCACCAAGGCCTACACCACCATCGACACGGAGGGCGTGCCCGCGATCACCGCAGCAGCGTGAACGAACCGCACGACGCGCGGATGGCGTCGGTCTCTCTTACACCACTTGACAGGACACGGCCTCAGTGGCATCGATGGCCGCTGAGCCGCGCTTCACCGTCGTGACGCTCCCCGCCTACAAGGCGGAGGGCACACTGGAGCGCACCATCGGGGCTCTTCCGGCCGGGACGGCCGACCACCTCCTCCTCGTCGATGATGCCTCGCCGGACGGGACCGTCGGCCTAGCCCGGCGGCTAGGCATCGACGTCCGCGTCCACGATCGCAACCGCGGCTACGGGGCCAACCAGAAGACCTGCTACCGGGAGGCTCTCGATCTCGGAGCCACGGCCGTCGTGCTGCTCCATCCCGACTACCAGTACGATCCGTCGGCCGTGCCGGCGCTGGTTGCCCCCATCGTCGCGGGGGTGGCTGACTTCACCTTCGGATCCCGCTTTGCGTGCGCGGGAAACCCGCGGGCCGGTGGGATGCCCGTCTTTCGCTACTGGGGCAACCGCTTCAGCACGGTGGCCGAAAACCTGCTGCTGGGGACCCACTTCACCGAGATGCATTCAGGGATGAAGGCATACAGTCGGCGGTTTTTCGAGTCGATCCCCTTCGAGTCCTATTCCGACGACTTCGTCTTCGACACCGAGATTCTGGTGGCGGCGGTCGTGGGGGGGTTCCGGGTGCAGGAGGTAGCCATCCCCACCCGGTACACGCGGGAGTCGTCGTCGATCAATGTGGGCCGGTCGCTGGAGTACATCGGTCGGAGCATCGAGGTCTGCTGGAGGGCTTCCGGGACGAGACGCCGGCAGCGGCGGCGGGAGGCGATCGCCCGGCCGCGCTGACCCGGGCCTTCACGTCATCTACAGGGCGGCCCAGGCCTGACCCACCCAGCGGGGCTGGATAGCCGCCTGATGGTAACGTCGATCCATGTGCCCCACCCGCTGGACCCTGAGGAAGGTCCCAGAGATCACGGCGTACTTCTGGATCCTCAAGGTCCTGACGACCGCCATGGGCGAGGCGACCTCGGACTACTCAGTGCATCAGATCGACCCCTACCTCGCGGTCGGTCTGGGAGCCGTCGCTTTCGCCGCGGCCATGGTCCTCTCTAGCTGACCGTCCGCCGCTACGTCGTTTGGGTGTACTGGCTGGCGGTGGTCATGGTCGCCATCTTCGGCACCATGGTCGCCGACGCCCTGCACATCCAGCTGGGCGTGCCGTACGCCGTGTCCACAGTCGGTTTCGCCATCGCCCTGACCTTGATCTTCATCACCTGGTACGTCACGGAACGGACGCTCTCGATCCATCACATCACCACCCTGCGTCGCGAGCTCTTCTACTGGGCCACGGTGTGTGCGACCTTCGCCATGGGCACCGCGGTGGGTGACCTCACGGCGTACACGCTTCACCTCGGTTTCCTGGCGTCCGGGATCCTGTTCACGGTGGTGATCGCCGTGCCCGCCATCGCCCACCGCTTCATGCGGTTGAACGCGGTCGTGGCGTTCTGGTTCGCCTACATCATCACCCGACCGCTGGGCGCCTCGTTCGCGGACTGGATGGGGGTCCCCCACCTCCTCGGCGGCCTGAACTGGGGTCGAGGAACCGTCAGCGTGAGCTTGACCGTCCTGATCGTGGGTTTGGTCGGATACCTTTCGGTGACCCGGGTCGACGTCGAGGAGGAAAGGGAGCGTCAGTCAGTCGGGGAGCCGGCCTGAGAGACGGGTCGAGGGCGGCTATCGGGTGACGGCGTGAGGCTACGTGGGTCGGGTGGGTCGCCGCCGGCGGGTATCATCTGCAGTCCTGATGGGACCCGCTACCCTGCTCGCTCCCGACTGCACGGACGTCACCCCCTCGCGAGCTTGATGCCCGTGGATGCCGGGGTGGGAGAGAAGGGCGAGGGACCGCACGGCGTGGTCACCGGGTGGCTGGGGCGCCTCCGCATCCCACGGCCGGGCGCACGGCTGTGGTCCTTCGGCGCCTACGTGCTCGTCGCGCTGGCTCTGACGCTCCCCGCGTGGCGTAACCCGGCCATGGAGTGGCCCGGACACCCGGGCGATCCCATGGCTGCCATGGGCATTCTTGGCTGGTACCCGTTCGCTCTGAGCCACGGTCTGAATCCCCTGCTTGACACCTACGTGAACCTGCCTCAGGGGTCGAACATGATGTTCAACGGCTTCAGCACCCCTCTGCTGGGGGTGGCGATGTGGCCCGTCACCGCGATCTTCGGGGTCATCGTCTCTTACAACGTGGCCCTCGTCCTGGGGCTCGCCCTCGATGGCTGGTGCACGTGGCTGTGGCTTCGCCGCCATGTGCGGCACATGACGGCGGCCTGGCTCGGCGGGCTGCTCATGGTCCTCGGTCCGTTTGCCGCGAGCCAGGCCTACGACCACCTCGTCCTGGTGCTCTTCTTCCCGGTGCCGCTTCTGCTCATCGCCGTCGAGACCGTGATCCGGCACCCCGAGCACAGCAGCCTCCGCTGGGGCGCCGTCATCGGCCTGCTGGCCGCCATCCAGCTACTCCTCGAGGAGGAGATCCTGGCCCTCTTCGTGGTGGCTGTGGGTACGACCATCGTGATCGCGGCCCTCCTCTCCCCGCGCAGCGTGGGGGAGCGCGTCGTCCCCCTGGTCAAGACGCTCGGTGTCGCTGCGCTGCTCTTTCTGGTGATCACCGGGGTCCCCCTCGCCTATCAGTTTCTCGGACCGGGGCGGATCACCGGACTGATCCAGCCACCCAATGTGTACGTGACCGATGCCCTGAACTTCATCGTGCCCAACGGCTCCACAGCCCTGGCGCCACCGTTCACCAACGGCCTTGCCAGCCACTGGACCGGGGAGACGGGCGAGGCCGATGCGTATATAGGGATCCCCCTGCTCCTCGTCAGCCTCTGGACTTTCCTGCGATGGCGGAGGGACCGCTGGCTGCTGATCGCCGGCTGCGGAACGGCGGCGGCCCTGGTGTGGAGCCTCGGCCCCTACCTCCACATCGACGGCGTGACCCATCACCTCCTTCCGCTCCCCGGACGCCTGCTGGCGCATCTTCCGTTGCTCGACAACCTCCTTCCCTCTCGATTCGCGCTCTTCATCGACCTCGGTCTGGCGGTGGTCGTCGCCGTCTTCGCCGACCGGACGTTGTTCCAGGGGAGGTGGCGTTGGCGTGTCGCGGGCGGGGCGTCAATCCTTCTCGTTTGCGCAACTCTCGCACCGAACATGCCGATTCCCGCCCGGAGCGCGGCGACCCCGCAGTATTTCCTGGCAGGTGGAGACATCGCGAGCCTACCCGCCGGCACCACCGCGCTGGTCGTTCCGTTCGGTGCATACAGCGAGCTGACTCTTGAACCGCTGCTGTGGCAGGCCGAGTCGGGCTTCCACGTGCGGATGGTGTCGGCCGCCCTCTACGCCGGGGGCCCTGACGGGATGTCCATCGGACTGCCCAGCGTGATTCAAATCAACGAGCAGCATCCCTGGTCACTTCCGTCGTCGATGCGCTCAACTTCCAGTGGCGCAACCCCCGCATCACCGAGCTCGAATGGTGACGAGGGGACGACCCTCGCCTGCGTGATGGACGCTCTTGAGTCGTCGCTCTCAGCAACTCCCTGCGGGACGTCTATAGTCCGAGCCTCACGCAGCGATCTGCATGCGCTGGGCGTGAGCGTGATCATCATGGGACCGATGGCGTACGGCACCGAGCCGGCGCTGCAGGGGCGGATGGAGGCCTTCCTCACCCAACTGGCCGGTGCCCCCCCGCGTGCCGACCAGGGCGCACTGGTGTGGAGCCACCTTGCATAGTCCCTCTACAGGAACCCGACCAGCTCGTCGATCAGTACCAGCAGGGGGGCCTCCTCCACCGGCTTGTTGAGCACCGCGACGGCCCCGAGTTGATGGGCGCGATCACGGGAGGCGGTGTCCCCGGGTTCGGTGAGCACCACCACCCCGGCCGGTGGGCAGTCGGCCGTGAAGCGGATGGCCTGAAGGAACTCGAGCCCATCGGTGTCGAGGCTGACGTCGAGGAGAAGCACCTGGGGAGCGAAGGCCGGCAGCTCGGCGCGCAGCTCGCGGACAGCTCGCACCCAGCGCACCTCGTGGCCCCCCTCGCGGAGGGCCAGGATCAGCGGTCGCGCCACGATCACCTCGTCCTCGGCCAGCAGGATGCGTACGCCCGCCATGCGATGGATCGTAGCCGCATGGCGCAGTGTCATGCCACAGAGCGCCCGCAGCGGCTATGCTGATCGCGGAATGGGCTGGGCGCGGCCGAACCTCCCGACCGTCAGACGCCGCCGTGGCGGCGATGAGCGCGCCCCCCACGCCTCCGTGGAGCTCGTGACCGACTCTGCGCGCACCAGACCAGCTAGTCGCGTCCTCGTGGATGCCGCCACCCGCACCTTCTGGTCGCGGGGCGCCGCGGACCCCGTCACCCTCGTCGAGTCGGACACCGCCGTCGCGGCCCGTCCGCTGCGCGACCGGGTCCGGACCATGGTGGCTGCTCACGACCGGGGCTCCCGGCGCAGCGGTGTCCGGCCGTCGGGCAACCCGGCCTTCAGTGAGGCGCTCTTCGTCGAGCTGATCCGGGGTGGGCAGCACGCCCGGGCCTTCGCCCTCCTCGCTCCCGAGTGCCAGCTCCGCTGGGGGAGTGCCGAGCGCTTCGCCGCCGCCCACGGTGAGGGTTCCCTTCAGCAGCTGGAGGGCGTGAATGTCGTCGCGGTCCGCCACCTGGATCAGTGGGTCGACCCCCACCACGGCGACACCCACCGCCAGGTCGCCGAGCTGGACGTCGAGTACAGCTTCGCCGCGGGACACCGCCTCGTGAAGCTCGCCCGCACCGTGCACCTGGTGGGGGTCGAGGGCCGCTGGCGCTCCCTCTCCTATCCCGCGGAGGCCGCCGTAGCCGTCTGACGGCGGCCCGCGCCCCCCACCATGAAGGGCCACTCTCGTCGTCGCCTCCGGCACCTGCGTCCCGGGGCGGATCGTCACCTGGCCCGCACGTTCAGGAAAGGTCCGGCTCCGTAGAATGCTCGGATGATCTCCGCCGCGGTGCTCCGCAGTCAGCCCGGCCCACTCGCGGCCACGCGCGCCGAGCTGTTCGACATCGAGATGCGGGCGCGGTTCCGGCGGGAGCGCTTCTTCCGGTCACGCCTGCGCCTTCGCGAATCCGACACCCTCCTCGATCTGGTGGAGGAGTGCCGCATCCGCGGCATCCGTCCCCTCCCCCCCGCTCTCTGGAGCGCGGTGGTGCGGCTGATCGGAGCCGTGGAGCCTCAGCTCCGGGACGAGTTGGGGATCGACCGCAGTGCCGACCACGTCAGCGATGTGCTCTTCGCCGCCCAGGAGATTCTCCAGGAGGAGGCGCGCCAGGAGCGGCAGCCCCAGCTCGCTCCGATCATCCCGCTCTTCCCCGCCGGCTAGGCGGCGCGGGACCGGCCGGCCACTCCATGCCCTGGGAGATCACCGTCGCGGGCAGCGTCCACATGGACGACATCACGACCCCCCATGGGCGGCGATTCCGGCAGATCGGGGGGTCGGCCCTCTACTTCGCTCTCGCAGCGGCTCCGCAGGCTCCCGTTCACCTCAACGCCATCGTTGGGGGCGACGCGGAGGCCGAGCTCCGCCAGCTCCTGGACGGCCTTCCCGTCGACCTGGGCGGGCTCGCCGTGAGCGACAGTCCCACCTTCCGCTGGCACGCGGTCCATGACTTCCAGCACTGGGTCGCGGAGACTGTGGCCGAGGAGCCCGGCTGCGACTCCGAGTGGCGGCCCCACCTCAGTCCCGAGGCGGCCCGCGCCGAGGTGCTCTTCCTGGGCAGCATGCGCCCGTCGCTGCAGCAGGAGATCCTCGCCCAGTCCTCGGCTCGGCTGATCGGGATGGACAGCATGACCTGCTTCACCGGTCCGGAGCGCGACGCCGTCCTCGACGTGGTGAGTGGCTGCGACATCGTCTTCCTCAACCGCTTGGAGCTGAGCAGCCTGGTCCCCGAGGCGCCGGACTGTACGGCCGCCGCCCGGAGCCTGCTCGGCAGGAGCCGTCTCCGCGTCCTGGTGGTCAAGGCGGGGCCGACGGGGGCGGTGCTGATGACCTCCACCACGACCCTCGAGAGGCCGGCCGCCCCTGTCGATGTGGTCATCGATCCGACGGGGGCCGGAGACGCTGTCGCCGGAGGTTTCCTGGGTTTCTGCGCAGCCGCGGGGCGCGACGACGACGCCGTCTTCCCCGAGGCCCTCCAGGCCGGCCTCTCCCGCGCCGCCGTCACCATCAGCACCTTCGGCACCGAGGGCCTGCGCCGGCTCGCCGTCGAGACCACCTGACCACGTCCGACTCGTCATCTCCCCGCAAGATGGCCAGCGTACAGTGAGGTCATGTTCATTCGCTACGGCTATGGCGGCGTCGGCTTCCCCCTCTGGTTCAGCATCATCGGGCTGATCCTCTTTGCCCTGATGATCGGATCGATCATCTGGCTGGTCATCTCCCTCAGCCGTCCCGGGCGACACGTCGGCATGCGCTGGTACGGCGGCGGTGGTGGATATGGGCCCCGATTCCACACCCCTGCGCTCCAGGAACTGGACATCGCCTACGCCCGCGGGCAGCTCACCCGCGACGAGTACTTCCGGCGTCGCGCCGACCTGACCACCGGCTGGGGACCCGGCGGTGGACCGCCCGGCTTCGCCGGCGGGCCAGGACCCGGACCCCACGTCCCCGACGACGGGGATCCCGGAGCGCCGACCGCCTCCTAGGTCGCGTCAGCCGGTCACGGTGCCAAGGCCGTACCTGGCCGCGGCTCCCCTCGCGGGCCGGTGGCTTGTCTCCCGGTCAGCGCGGGTGCAGGGGCCGCCAACCCCGGTACCGTGCCAGCGCCCGGACCGCCCTTACCCCATCCATGGCGGTGAGCTTCTTGCCCTCGGCACGGGAGCGAGCCGCGTAGCTGACCGGGACCTCGTAGATGCGGTGACCGGAACGGAGCAGCTTGGCGGTGATCTCGGGCTCCAGCTCGAACCCGCGAGCCTGCAGGTCGAGGGAGAGGGCGACCTCCCGGGGCATCACCTTGTAGCCGGTCTCCATGTCCGAGAGGTAGCAGTTGTAGATGACGTTGGTGGCCAGCGTCACCAGCCGGTTGCCCATCACATACCAGTACGAGTAGGCCGTGTGGCTGGTGAAAGCCCTCGAGCCGTAGACCACCGTTGCCAGTCCACTCTGGATGGGCTCCAGGAGCTTGGCGTAGTCCGCAGGGTCGTACTCGAGGTCGGCGTCCTGGATCAGGACCACCTCTCCCCGCGCCTGCCCGAGGGCGGTGCGAATCGCCGCCCCCTTCCCCTGGTTGACCTGATGCCGGTAGGCGCGCACTCGAGGGTCGGAGGCCGCACGCGTCTCCATCAGCTCCCAGGTGCGGTCCGTCGAACCGTCGTCCACCAGGATCAGCTCCAGGTCGACAGGGGAGGCGAGGACGGCGTCGAGGACGTGAGAGATGGTCCGCCCCTCGTTGAGGGCGGGCATCAGGACCGAGAGGAAGGGTGCAGCCATCGGCGCGGGCATCCTACCCCAACACCGCAGCCTGCCCGGGGTGACCCCGCGATGCACCCGGTTCGGGCTCGCTCCCCCGCCACCACGCGATGGTTCGGGCCAGACCCTCCTCCAACGGGACGTGCGGCTCCCAGTCGAGAAGCTGGCGGGCCAGCGTGATGTCCGGCCGCCGCCGCTTGGGGTCGTCGACCGGCAGGGGCTCAAAGACGATCTCGCTGCTGCTCCCGCAGAGATCGCGGATCCTGCGGGCCAGCTCGAGCATCGTGATCTCACTCGGGTTCCCGATGTTGACCGGCAGCGGATGGTCGCTGGCCAGCAGCCGTCCGATGCCGTCCACTAGGTCGTCCACGTAGCAGAGGCTCCGGGTCTGAGAGCCGTCGCCAAAGACGGTGATCGGCTCACCGGCCAGGGCCTGCGTTACGAAGGCCGGCACCGCGCGCCCGTCATGCCGGCGCATGCGGGGCCCATAGGTGTTGAAGATCCGCACGATCCGGGTGTCCAGGCCGTGATGGTTGTGGTAGGCCATGGTGAACGCCTCGCCGGCCCGCTTGGCCTCGTCGTAGATGCTCCGCGGCCCCACCGGGTTGACGTGTCCCCAGTAGGTCTCGGGCTGGGGGTGGACCTCCGGGTCGCCGTAGACCTCGCTGGTGCTGGCGAGCAGGAAGCGCGCCCCCTTGGCCATGGCCAGACCCAGGGCGCGGTGGGTGCCCAGCGTGCCCACCTTGATGGTCTCGATCGGCAGCAGCGCGTAGTCGATGGGACTGGCCGGCGAGGCGAAATGGAGCACGGCGTCAACCGGGCCGTCGATGTCCAGGTACTCGGTGACGTCCTGCTTCCGGAAGCTGAACCCTGGCGTGCCGGCGAGCGTGGCGAGATTGTCCACGCTGCCGGTCAGGAGGTTGTCGACGGCCACCACCTCGAGGCCGCGTCCGATGAAGTGCTCACAGAGGTGCGAGCCGAGGAACCCGGCTCCGCCGGTGATCACCACGCGGCGCATCGGCCGTGTTCCCTCAGGCATCGCTGCCGATCCTACGGGAACCGCCCGATGTCGGGGTGGTCTCTCCCCGGCCGGGGGGCCGTCCGGCCTGCCTGCCCTCGGGTCCGCTACTGTTTCGACTGATGGCACAGCAGCCCGATGACCGCGTGATCTGCGTGATCGGTGCCGGTTACGTGGGCCTGGTGACCGCCGCCGGCCTCGCTGAGCTGGGTCGCGAGGTCCGCGTCGTGGAGATCGACCCGGAGCGCCGGGCGGCGGTTTCGGCCGGGCGCACGCCCATCTACGAGCCGGGGTTGGACGTGCTGCTCGAGGCCGTGGTCGCTTCGGGGCGGCTCCGGGCCGTGGAGACGATGGCCGAGGGGGTGACCGGTGCCGGGATCGTCATCGTCGCCGTGGGCACCCCGCCCACCCACGACGGGGAGGCCGACCTGACCCAGGTGCACCAGGCGGTCGACGAGGCCGTCCGGCTCGCCGCTCCGGGGACGGTGATCGCGATCAAGAGCACGGTCCCTCCCGGGACGACCCGCGCCCTGCAGCGGGGCAGTCCCCGTGACGACCTTGCCTTCGTCATGTTTCCGGAGTTCCTTCGCGAGGGATCGGCACTCGAGGACCTCCGCCGGCCCAGCCGGGTCGTGGTGGGCGGTGAGGATGCCGCCGCGGTCAGCCGGGTGGCTGCTCTTCTCGGCAGTCCCGACACCACCCGCCTGCTCTGCGACAGCGTCAGCGCCGAGCTGATCAAGTACGGCTCCAACGCCTTTCTCGCCACCAAGATCAGTTTCATCAACGAGATGGCGCATCTGTGCGAGCTGACCGGGGCCGACATCGAGAGGGTCTCCGACGGGATGGGCCTCGACCCCCGCATCGGCCGCAGCTTCCTCAGCGCCGGTCTCGGCTGGGGCGGCTCCTGCTTCCCCAAGGACGTCCGCGCTCTGGAGACCTCGGCCGGGTACCACGGGCAGAGCTTCTGGCTGCTCAAGGCCGCCATCGAGGTCAACAGCCAGCAGCG
>PLOF01000121.1 GCA_003142035.1 Candidatus Dormiibacterota bacterium | reverse complement strand
GAGGTGTAGCTGTTGCCGATGAAGAGGATCCTGGTGCAGGTCGCGCCCGGGAGGCTGCATCCCGGGTTGCCCCAGAGACCGAGTTGGGGCATCGGGAAGACGGCGAGGACGACGGTGGCGACGATCGCTGTCGCCAGCCCCCAACGGAGCCAGTGCACTCCCCTCTCGGGGGGGGCGGGGAGCGACCGGGACGGCTCGACGCGGGGAGGGGTTGTGAGAGCGCCCGGTGGCGGCGCGGCATCGGCGGCGGTGAGCGGAGCACCGCATTGTGGACAGCTCTCGAGGGTGACGGGATGCCACATCCAGCACCTGGTGCAGACTCTGTCGGCCACGGCGAAGCCGACGATGGCACCACCCGGAAGAGCCCACCTCCGCCGCCATCGCTTCATCACAGGTTCGAGTCGCCCGGGGGCGCTGACCGGCCGTACGGTCAACGGTGCTGACGCGCTCCCGGCCGACCAGCGACGTGACCACGGAGAAACGGCTGATCTCATGAGAGGATGGCAGGGAAGCCCTCCCGGCAGAGCACCCCGAGGCCGGAGGGCGAGGAGGTTTGCCATGGAAGACGCCGACGTCCTGCAGCACATCGAACGGCTGGTCAGCGAAGAGGACGCGCTCTACGCGCACGCGGCGGATGTTCACGAGATGGACGGGGAGCAGCAGCGCCGGTTACGGGAGGTGCAGGTCCACCTCGACCAGTGCTGGGACCTGCTCCGTCAGCGCCAGGCCCGGCGCGAATTCGGTGAGGACCCCTCTCAGGCCGTTCTGCGCTCCGCCGGGACGGTCGAGGATTACACGGGCTGAGGAGGAGGCCTCACCCGGTGGGGCCGCCCAGGCACCCACGCCGGGGGCCGGTACCGCCGCCCCACGTCGGAGCGGCGGCACCCTGACCCCTGCGCCCGTCAGTCGTGGCTTGGCAGCGCCTCGCCGGTCTCGAGCAGGGTCTTGAGGTTGCTGACCACCCAGCTCCAGCCCGACGCGACCTCGGCGTAGCTGGCGTCCTCGGACAGGAACTCGTGGATCACCGTGAGCTTGCTGACCTTCCCGTCCTCGGAGGCGATCTCCCAGGTGACCTGGCTTGCCGCGTCGCCGGCAAACTTCGGGTCGTAGCGGAGATTCCAGCTGTGGACCAGCCGGCGAGGCGGATCCGCCTCGATGATCTCGCCCTCCACCATCACCGCGGAGCGGTCCCCGGTGTAGTGGGTGAGCTTCGCCTTCGGCTCGAACGTCGATTCGACGTAGCTCCCGTAGAAGTAGCGGGTGGTGAACTCCGGGTTGGTGATCGCCTGCCAGACCTTCTCAGGGCTGGCATTGATGTAGACCTGGTAGACCTGCCGGGGCTTGGTTGCGGACGGGGACATGTGGGCTCCTCCTTCATCGAGCACCGCCTTGAGGTCGGCGAGGGCCGCCGCTCTCTCGCGGGTGTACTTACCGACCCACCGGTCGGCGATCAGTTGGACCGGGACGGCGTTGAGGAAGTGGAGCTTCTCGCGACCGGCGCGCCGGGTCACGATCATGCCCGCCCCCTCCAGGATCCGCAGGTGCTTCATGACCCCGAACCGGCTCATCTCCACACCTTCGAGGAGCTCGGTGAGCGTGCGGCCGTCACGCTCGAAGAGCCGGTCGAGAAGGTGGCGCCGGGTGGGGTCGGCAAGCGCCCGGAAGACCCTGTCGTCGTCCATGACCCTGAGCATAGGTTACCCTTTGGTCACGTGTCAATGGGGGTCACCTGGCCGCGTCGAAGCTCCAGCACCCTGCTCGGCGTGCTGCCCGCGGGGCTGGAGACTTCAGCCCATCGCGGCGAGCACCGCCACGAGCCGGTCGCAGGCACCCTTGACGCCGTAGCGTGCCGCGAGCGCCGCCACCGCCGCGGGGTCCGCGGGGTAGCGGTTGCGCCTCCCGGCGGGGAGGGTGATGGGCAGGTCGAGCACCGGCTCGACGACCCGCATCGCTCGGGCGAGGTAGTCGCGATCGGCCTCACCGAGCGGCGCGTCGCGGATGACCTCCGCCAGCCCGCCGTGGCGGCGGATCAGCTCGGCCGCCTTGGCGGCACCCACCCCGCGCAATCCGGGAAGCCCGTCGGAGGGATCGCCGCGGAGCACCGCGAAGTCCGCATAGCGGCGGCCGGGGACGCCATAGCGGCGGGTCACCTCCGCCTCCTCGACCACCGCGAGGCCCCCCTTCTCCGGGTAGAGCACCCGCACCCGCGGGTCTTCGACGAGGGCGAAGAGATCGCGATCGCCGCTCACCACCTCGACCGTTCCTCCGGTGAGCGCGCTCCAGGTGGCAATGACGTCCTCGGCCTCGTGGTCGGCGACCCCGACCTGGTCGACGCCCACGGCGCGAAGGATCTCCGCGATCACCTCCATCTGCGGGGCCAGTCCGGGCGGCATCGGCTCGGCGACCCGGTGGGCCTTGTAGGCGGGGATGAGCTCGACCCGCCAGGCGGGGCGCCAGTCCTCATCGCTCGCCACCGCGAGCTGGCGGGGACGGCGTTGGACGACCAGCCGGGCCAGAGCGTCGAGGAAGCCGCGGATCGCGTTGACGGGCTGCCCATCCGGCCCGCGGACGCTCGCGGGCACGCCGTAGAAGGCGCGGAAGATCATGCTCGAGCCGTCGATCAGGAGCCAGTCGCAGCTCACCTGCCGCCCACCGCACCCAGGGCCTCCACAACCGGCAGCGTAGCCAGGCGAGCGCTGGCGGCGCAGCCGCTCACCGATGGGCTTCCGCGGGAGCAGGACACCCGGGTATCGTGGGGCGAAAGAAGTGATGGAGGGCACGGCGATGCAGCAGCGCAAGTTGGGGTCCCAGGGGCTGGAGGTCTCGGCCGAGGGACTCGGCTGCATGGGCATGAGCCAGTCGTACGGCCCAGCCGACGAGGCCGAGGCGATCGCGACCATCCACCGTGCCCTCGAACTCGGGGTCTCCTTCCTCGACACCGCCGACATGTACGGGCCCTTCACCAATGAGCGCCTGGTCGGGCGCGCCATCGCCGGCCGCCGCGAGCAGGTGGTGCTCGCCACCAAGTTCGGCAACGAGCGGCGCGCGGACGGCTCCTGGATCGGGATCAACGGCCACCCGGAGTACGTGCGGCGGTGCTGCGACGCCTCCCTGGAGCGCCTCGGCGTGGACCACATCGACCTCTACTACCAGCACCGGGTCGACACCTCGGTGCCGGTCGAGGAGACCTGGGGGGCGATGGCCGAGCTGGTCGCCGCAGGCAAGGTCCGCTACCTGGGCATCTCCGAAGCCGCTCCCGCCACCATCCGGCGAGCCCACGCGACCCATCCGATGAGCGCCGTCCAGACCGAGTACTCGCTCTTCTCCCGCGACCCCGAGAAGGAGGTCCTGGCGACCTGCCGGGAGCTGGGCATCGGCTTCGTCCCCTACAGCCCCCTCGGCCGGGGCGTGCTCTCCGGCACCGTCACGAGCACCGAGATGTTCGGGACCGGCGACTTCCGGTCCACCACGCCCCGCTTCCAGGGCGAGAACCTCGCGCGCAACCTCGAGCTGGTGGCGGCACTCCGCGACGTCGCCGCGAGGAAGGGGTGCACGGTCGCTCAATTGGCCCTGGCCTGGGTGCTGGCCCAGGGCGACGACATCGTCCCCATCCCCGGCACCAAGCGGCGGCGCTACCTGGAGGAGAACGTGGCCGCGCTCGCGGTCGACCTGACACCGCAGGACCTCGCCGCCATCGAGGCGATCGCACCCCCGGGGGCGGCGGCCGGCGACCGTTATCCCGCCGAGCACATGTCCCGGGTCAACGTCTGACCGCGATCAGAGACCTGGGAGCGCGGCGGCCGGGAAGCCCACCGACGCTATCCTTTTTCCCGTGAGCGCCACACCACCCACAGTCTCGACCCCGTTCGCCGCGCGCTCACCCCGGCCGGTGAACCGGAACCTCGGCCTGGCGGTGGTGATGACCGGTGTGCTCATCACCGCGGTCGACACCACCATCGTGATCCTGGCCCTGCCCGAGATCGAACGCGGTCTGCGGGTCGACCTCTCCTCGGTGATCTGGGTCGTGATCGGCTACCTGCTGGTGATCACCCTGCTCGCCACCCAGGTGGGCCGGCTCGGGGACATGTTCGGCCGGGTGCGGATGTACGAGGCCGGCTTCGTCGTCTTCATCATCGGCTCGGCGCTCTGCGCCCTCGCCTGGGACGGGCCGTCGATGATCGGCTTCCGCGTCATCCAGGGCATCGGCGGTGCCCTGGTGACGGCCAACAGCGGCGCCGTCATCGCCGACCTCTTCCCGCCTCAGGAGCGTGGCAAGGCCTACGGCTTCAACAGCATCGGCTGGAGCGCGGGGGCGGTGATCGGCATCATCCTCGGCGGCCTGATCGTCACCTACTTCTCCTGGCGGTGGATCTTCTGGATCAACGTGCCCATCGGGCTGGCCGCGGTCCTTCTCGCCGTGCGCGTCCTCCACGACGTCGGCGAGCGGCGCCGCCACCGCCTCGACTTCGCCGGCATGCTGACCCTCGGCCTCGGCCTCTTCGGAGTGCTGTGGGCGATGACGTCCCTAGCCTCCTCCCCGTTCGACGCCTCGATCCTCGCCTATCTCGTCGGTGGCCTGGTGCTCATCGGCATCTTCACCGTCATCGAGTGGAGGCAGGCGGAGCCGATGCTCAAGCTGTCCCTGCTCCGCATCCCGACCATGGCGCCGTCGCTGCTGGCCTCCTTCTTCCAGGGGCTCGCCAACTACGCCGTCCTCTTCCTCGTGATCATGTACCTGCAGGGGACGCGTGGCCTCTCGGCCCTGGACGCCTCTCTGCTGCTCGTCCCGGGTTACCTGGTGGGCGGCGCCATCGGCCCCTTTGCCGGGCGCCTCGCCGACCGGGTGGGCCCGGTGATCCCGGCCACCTTCGGCCTCGCCGTCCAGGTCATCGCCCTCTTCATCTACGCCCAGCTGACCGCGGACACCGCGCTGTGGGTGGTCGTCGTGGGTAGCCTGGTCAACGGGCTCGGCGCCAGCTCGTTCTTCCCCGCCAACACCTCGGCCGTGATGAAGGCGTCGCCGCCTCAGCTCTTCGGCATCTCATCGGGGATGCTGCGCACCTTCGCCAACGTGGGCATGGTCTTCTCCTTCTCGATGGCCATCGTGCTCGCCTCCCGGAGCATCCCCCGTCAGCTTGCCTTCGCCATCTTCGTCGGCTCCACCTCGCTGCACGGCCAGCTGGCCACGGCCTTCGCCAGCGGGCTGCATTCCGCCTTCTACGGATCGATGGTCCTGATGGCGATCGCCGCGGTCCTCTCGGCCAGCCGGGGCAGCGCCAAGAGCCTGCGCGTCCACTCCCACGCCGGTGCGTACCCGGCTCCAGCGGGAGCACGGCCGGTCAGCGCCGCACCTCCGAGCCAGCTGGGGGACTGACCCTCCGCGGAGCCGGCCTGTGGCGCGCGACCCCGCGGCTGCGCCGCGCCGAGCGGCACGTTGCGCGGGAGGCCTCGCCCGCAGACGCGCACTTGCCTGCCGATCAGTTGGTCAGGTGCGGGACGGCCACCCGGGTGGGCTTGGGCACCCGGACCGAGATCCGGCCGCCGCCGGCTGCCAGTGCCGACACGCGCGCCGCGGGCACCCCCTCGGGGAGGCGGCGCACCCGCTTCAGCATCCGCGAGAAGCTATCGGCATCGACCGGTCGAGCAAAGAAGAAGCCCTGGCAGAGGTTGACGTCGAGGTGGTGCAGCACGTCCGCCTGCTCGACCGTCTCCACTCCCTCGGCCACGGTGGCGATGGAGAGAGCCCGGCTGAGCTGGGCCACCGTGCGCATCAGCTCCTGGCTCTTCACGGACTCCGTGATGTTGTCCGTGAAGCTCTTGTCCAGCTTGAGGAAATCGACGGGAAGGTCCTGGAGGTGGCCGAGCGAGGAGTAGCCGGTGCCGAAGTCGTCGATGGCGATCCGGACCCCGATCTCCTTGAGAGCGGCGAACTGACGGAGGGCCCCGGCGACGTCGGTCATGACCTGCGACTCGATGATCTCCAGCACCAGGTGGCGCGGGTCCAGGCCCGACTCGTTGAGGGCGGTGACCACGTCGTTTTGGAGCTGGGTGCCAAAGAGCTGCCGCGCCGAGACGTTGACGCTCAGCAGGAAGTCCTTGAAGAAGCTGGGATGGTTGGTCCGCCACTTCTGGGTCTGGACGCAGGCTTCGCGGAGCACCCACGCACCGAGCGGCACGATCAGCCCGGTCGCCTCGGCCAGTGGGATGAAGTCCAGTGGCGGCACCAGGCCGCGCTCGGGATGCTGCCACCGCACCAGGGCCTCGACGCCCAGGATGCGCCGGTTCTTCGAGTCCACGATGGGCTGGTAATGGAGGATGAATTGGTCCTGCTCGAGGGCGATGCGCAGGTCGCGCTCGAAGGCGATGCGCTCGAGCTCGCTGGAGTGGAGCTCGGGGCGATACACGACGTAGCGGCCCTTGCCCTCGCGCTTGGCGTACATCAGAGCGACGTCCGCGTTGCGCAGCAGCTCCCCGGAGCCGGCCTCTCCATCCCTCATCACGACCCCGACGCTCGCGCTGATGGTGCAGTTGTGCAGCGCACTCGGGTACGGCCTCTGCACCGCCTCGACGATGCGCCGGGAGATCACCTCGACGTTGGTGCGATCCCCCACCCGAGGCAGCAGGATCGCGAACTCGTCCCCGCTCAGCCGGGAGACGGTGTCAGTGGTGCGCAGGCAACCCTGGATGCGCACCGCGGTACCACGCAGGACCTCGTCGCCGACGCTGTGCCCCACCGAGTCGTTGATGGACTTGAGGTCGTCGAGGTCGAGGAGGAGGAGGGCGAGCTCGGCGCCGGGGCGGACGTTTCGCTCCAGCTCACGCTCGAAGGCGCGCCGGTTGGCGACCCCGGTCAGAGCGTCGACGCTCGCCATGTCCTCGATCTCGGCGTGGCGCTTCACCAGCTCGGTCCGGGCCCGGTAGAGATGGACGGTCACCACCAGCAGAGCGGCACCCAGGATCGCGATGCCGGCGATCACCAGGCTGCAGCCGAACGTTCCGCTCCAGGCCCCGCCGGAGGCCACCGCCACCACCCCGATGGCCAACGCCGCGAGGGCCGCCGCCAGCGCCATCCCGATGGCGAGGCGCAGCTCCCCCAAGCCGGCGGGACGCGCGACGGGATTGACCAGAGCGGTGTGGTTGAGCATCGGGGTAGAGCATATGCACTACTCGCGACCCCTCCTATGACGGTATCCCGTCCCCCTTGTGACAGATTGGCCGCGGAGTCGGTCACGTTGGGATTGCGCCTGCCGGGATCGCACATCCGCGTCAACAAGCCGTGCCATGACCTGCGCGAGCCCCGCGGGTGCGACGGGCGCGCCCAGCGCGCTCCAGGGCGGGGTGAGCCGAGCCCGGCTAGTCCTCCACCCGGGCAAAGGCGAGGCAGGCGTTGTGCCCGCCGAAGCCGAAGCTGGTGCTGATCGCCAGGTCCACCCGTGCGCTCCGTCCGACGTTGGGGACGTAGTCGAGGTCGCACTCCGGGTCGGGCTCGTCCAGGTTGATGGTCGGCGGGACGAAGTTGTCGCGGATCGCAAGGATCGAGAAGACCGCCTCCACCCCACCGGCCGCGCCCAGCAGGTGGCCCGTCATCGACTTGGTGGAGCTGATCGGAACCGTGGCGGCCCGGGGCCCGAGGGCCGCCTTGAGCGCACGGGTCTCGGCGGCGTCGTTGAGCTGCGTCGAGGTCCCGTGGGCGTTCACGTAGTCGACCTGGTCGGGCAGGACACCGGCGCGATGAAGCGCGCGCCGCACGCTGCGGCAGGCGCCGGTGCCGGCCGGGTCCGGCTGCACCACGTCGATGGCGTCGTCGGTGGCGCCGTAGCCGACCACCTCCGCATAGATGCGGGCGCCGCGGCGGCGAGCGTGCTCGTACTCCTCGAGGATGAGGATCCCGGCACCCTCGCCCATCACGAACCCGTCGCGGTCCTTGTCGAAGGGCCGCGACGCCTTCTCGGGCTCGTCGTTGCGGGTGGACATCGCCTGCATGGCGGTGAAGGTGGCGATGCCGATCCGGCAGATGGCCGCCTCGGTGCCGCCGGCGATCACCGCCACGGCATCGCCGCGGCGGATCCACTCGGCCGCCTCGCCGATGCCGTTGCCCGAGGAGGCGCAGGCGGAGACCACGGCGAAGTTGGGCCCGCGAGCACCGAAGTCGATGGCCACCCGGCCCGCGGTCATGTCCGGGATCATCGCCGGGATGGTGAAGGGCGAGACCCGCCGCGGTCCCCCCTCGTTGAGCCGGACCACCCCGTTCTCCAGCCACTCCAGCCCGCCGATCCCCGATGCCACCAGCACCCCAACGTCGTCGCCGATCGAGCGCACGTCCAGCCCGGAGTCGGTGACGGCGGCGCGAGCCGCGGCGACGCCGAGAGCGACGCAGCGCGAGGTCCGACGCGCCTCCTTGGCCCCGAGGTGGTCGACTGGATCGAACCCCTTGACCTCACCGGCGATCCGGGTGGGGAGGTCCGACGCCTCGCAGAGCGAGATCGGGACGACACCCGAGCGGCCGCCCTTGCAGGCGGCCCAGCTCGACTCGACGTCGAGGCCGAGGGGTGTGATGGCACCGAGACCGGTGACCGCGACCCGCACCCGGCTGCTCTGCGTCGCGCTCACTCGTCCGGCGCCTCCTGGAGCTGGATCTGCGAGGGGGCTCCCCCCTGGCTGTGGAAGCCGCCGTCCACGTGCAGCATCTCCCCGGTCACGGCACGGGAGAGGTCGCTGAGCAGGAAGACGGCCGCGTCCGCCACCGGGGTGGCGTCCGCGCTGTCCCACTTGAGCGGGGCCACGTGGCCCCACGCGTCCTTGAGCCCGTCGAAGGAGGAGACCGCCCGCGCGGCGATCGTCTCCAGGGGGCCGGCGGCGAGAGAGTTGACCCGGATGCGCCGCGGGCCGAGGTCGCGGGCGAGATAGCGGACGATCGACTCGAGGGCCGCCTTGGTGGGGCCCATCCAGTCGTAGAGCGGCCAGGCCACGGTGGCGTCGAACGTGAGGGTGACCAGGGAGCCGCCCCGCTCGGACATCAGGGGAGCGAGCTCGGCGGCCATCGTCTTGAGGCTGAAGGCGGAGACCTGCATCGCGACGGCGACCGACTCCCAGGGCGTGGTCATGAACTTGCCGCCCAGGGCATCCTCGGGCGCGTAACCGATGGCGTGGACGGCACCGTCCAGTCCACCCCACCTCTCGCGCAGGGCCGAGGCGACCGCCGCCACCTGGTCGGGTCGGGAGGCGTCCATCTCCAGCACCGGCCCCTCGAGACCGAGGCGGCGAGCGCTGCGTTCGGTGAGGCTCATGGCCCGTCCGAACGAGGTGAGGATCACCTCGGCCCCGTGGTTGAGACAGGCGTCGGCGATCGCGTAGGCGATGCTCTTGGGCGTGAGCACGCCGGTCACCAGGATGCGCCGACCTGCGAGCAGGCCGCCAGGCGCGGCGGTGCTGCGGGAGGTGGCGTTCGCGGGGCGCTCAGCGGTCACGGAGGCAAATCTCCTTCATGGCACGTGAAAGTGGAATCGGAGGAGGCGCCGGAGGTTACGGACTCTCACCTCCCCTCCACCTGGCGAACCAGTTGCAGCATGCGCTGATGCCAGAGTGGGCCGCCGGCCAGGATGTCACCGCTCCGGAAGACGGCGGTCTCGTCGCCGGTCCAGTCGGTGACGACGCCCCCGGCCTCGCGGACGAGCAGCGCGCCGGCCGCGATGTCCCAGAGCCCGAGCCCCAGCTCGAAGAAGCCACTCCAGACCCCGGCCGCGCAGTACGCCAGGTCGAGCGAGGCGGCTCCCACCCGGCGGAGATCCTCGAACTCGCCGAGGGCGGCGTTCATCACCGCCAGGTAGCGGGCATGCCATTCCGGATGACGGAAGGGGAATCCGGTGGCGGTGACCCCGGCGGCCGGGCTGTCGATCAGGCTGAGGCGCCGGCCGGCCCGATCAAAGGCGCCGGCCCCGCGCATCGCGGTCCACCGGCCGCCCAGCTCCGGGGCGCTGACCACCCCGACGGTGGGCTGCCCCGCCTCGACGAGGGCGATGCTCACCCCCACCATCGGGAACCCGAGCACGAAGTTGGTCGTCCCGTCGAGAGGGTCCACCACCCAGAAGCGGTCGGCCCAGGAGCCTCCGCCCTCCTCGGCGAGGATGGGGATCTCCGGTGTGGCGGTGCGCAGGATGGCCGTCGCGGCCGCCTCGGCTTCGCGGTCGACACTGGTCACCCAGTCGCCCCGGCCCTTGGATTCGGGGATGGCGCGACGGCCCGAGGCGCGTGCGGCGGTGATCACCCGCCCTCCCGCCTCGGCCGCGGCGGTGGCGAGGTGGAGGAGGTCGGTCGGGTGTCGGACCGGAGGGGAAGGGACGGCGTTCATCCAGCTCATGATGGCTGATGGACGAGCCGGGTCGTCGCCGTGGCCAGTTGAGCGGCTCTGATTGGGACGCGGCGGCCAGAATCCGGGTGTCGCCTGGCTCGAGACGCGCGGGGTCAGTACTGTTGGAGGAGATGGAGGCGCGGCGGGGGCGGGCCCCGATCCTGATCGGCACCTGCAACTGGGTCGACCACGAGGAGTTCTACCCGGACGAGCTCCGTGGCCGGCGGCAGCGCGAGCGCCTCGCCTTCTACGCCCGGTACTTCCCGCTGGTCGAGATCGACTCCAGCTTCTACGGGATCCCGACCCCGGACCGCGTGGCGGACTGGGTGGCTCGCACCCCGGATGACTTCGTCTTCAACATCAAGGCCTACCGGAGCCTGACCGGCCACGAGCGTGAGCAGGGCCGGCCCCGGCTCCCCACCGACGATGAGGAGCGCGCCTTCCTCGAGGCGCTGGTACCGCTGCGCGAGTCGGGGAAGCTGGGCGCGGTGCACTACCAATACCCACCCTGGGTGGTGAGCGGCCCGGCCGGGCGGGAGGCACTGCTGCGCATGCGAGACCGGCACCCCGGCGACGTCATCGCCGTCGAGTTCCGCCACCGCTCCTGGTTCGAGGGGGAGCGGCTCGCCGAGACCGAAGACCTGCTGCGGGAGCTGGACTGCACCCTGGTGGGCGTCGACGCCCCCCAGCTGGGGAGCGGGACCGCGCCCCCTCATCTGGCCGTCACCTCCGACCGGCTGGTCCTGGTGCGCTTCCACGGCCGCAACTACGAGACCTGGTACCGCAGGGTGGCGACGACCGGTGAGCGCTTCGACTACCTCTATCCGCCGGCGGAGCTGAAGCAGTGGGTGCCGGCGATCCAGGCCGCCGCGGACCGGGGCGTCCCGGTGCATGTCCTGATGAACAACAACCGGAGCAACTACGCGGTGGTCAACGGCTTCGACATCGCCCACCTTCTCGGGGTCCGGACGCCACGCCCTCCCGAGCCGATCCTGCGCCGGATGGAGGAGCGGGACGGGACCCTCCCGGGATGGGTGAGGGAGGCCGCGGAGCCGCCCGCGCCGCCCGCTCTCGAGGGATCGCGGCAACGGGGCTCCGGCCCGGTTGTGGCACAATCAGATCAGCTTCATCTCGACGTCTGATTCCGCGGTCGCGCCCGGGCCGGCTTCCAACGCCGTCGTTCCCCGGGCTTCTCTCTACCGTGAGAATGCGCGAGAATAACCTGTGCGGGATCTCCGGTACCCAGCAGGCTGCGCTGCTCGGTGTCGCTCCCAGGTTTTCCAAGAGCACCGAGGTCTCGCTGCCCGGGTTGCGGGTCTCCCGATCGACCGTGGAGGTAATTGTGATGGCCATGGCGTCCCCTCATCGCACCGAAAGAACTCCGCGCCGGCCGGCCCCCACCGGGCTGGTGGTTCGGAATGACGCCGCGACCTACGAGGTCGAGGTCGCCAAGGCGCTCAACCAGTGGGCGGTGACGGTGACCAGCGTGGCCGATGGTCGGATGATCTGCCAGGACTTCTTCAGCCGCCGCTGGGAGGCCGTCGCCCGGGCGGAGGACTTCATCAGGCTGCTGAACCGCTCCGAACCACCCCCAGGTTGGTAGCCATTGGTCTGGACGGCCTGAGCACCGCCGGATCGCTCTAGGCGGGAGGGGTGGGCTCGGGATCCGGCTCGGCTGGGAACTGCACCGCCAGCTCCTCCGACGCGCCCTCGCGCCAGACGGTGATCGCCATGGAGTCGCCCGGGTGCCGGGCTGACACCGCCGTCCGGAACTGGGCCTCGCCGCCGGTGAGGGTGTAGGCCCCGATGGCGGTGATGACGTCCCCCGGTCGCACGCCCGCGACCGTGGCCGGCGACCCCTCCCGCACCGGGCCGACCTCGACGCCGTAGGCGGCCGGGAGCCCGTGGGCGGCGGCGATCGCGGCGGTCACCGTGCGCACGCCCGCACCGAAGCTGACACCCGGCCCCGCGTCCCCCTCACGGGGAAGGAGCCGGGCGAGCTGGATGGGGTCGAAGCCGACCACCAGGCGATCGCCGATCTGGAAGGCGGGAACGGTCACCCTTCCCAACCGGCCCAGCAGGATGGCGCTGGCGGAAGGGTCGGTGAGGATGTCCCGTACCCGGTGCTCGACGCCTCGTTGTGAGAGCCACTGGAGGGCCGCGGCGCAGGTGGGGTCTCCTGCACGGACGTAGACGGTGACCTGCTCGCTCATCTCCGGGAGGGAAGGCTAGCAGGGAGGCGGAGTCGTCCTGGCGCCGGACGGCTCACGCGGAAGAGGGCGCGGCGGGCGGGCCGCTGCCCGGACCATCGCCGCCGGCATGACCCGCCGGCCCGGAGGTGCCGGCACCACCGTCGGTGCCCGGCGCACCCGCGGGGCGCGGACCGTGACGATGGCGACGGCGACGGCGCGCCCGCGCGCTCGGCAGCCCGCCCGCGGTG